>CAZLBO010000268.1:0-4109 GCA_964557725.1 uncultured Bifidobacteriales bacterium
CACGGTGCCAGGAACCAACACCAACAGGAACCAACACGGTGCCAGGAACCAACACACAACCCCCTACCCTCAAAAAAAAGCAAAAAAAAAGCCCTCTATTTTCATAGAAGGCTTTTTAAAATGGCGGAATGGACGAGACTTGAACTCGCAACCCCTAGCGTGACAGGCTAGTACTCTAACCAATTGAGCCACCACTCCACTAATTATCTGGTGGGCACAGCAAGATTTGAACTTGCGACCCTCTGCTTGTAAGGCAGATGCTCTAAACCAGCTGAGCTATGCGCCCAAATAATTAATTCTTTTTCTTTCCTCTTCCCCACAAAATAGCCACAGGTATTACCACACAATAAGTCAATGTCAGGATAATTGGAGCCACATTCATGGTCAACATTCCATCCACAGGTGCTTGTGCCAAACACCAATAACCCAAAATCAATAAACCAACGCTTATGAGCATTCCTATATAATTTTGTTTTGTAAAAAAGTTATTGTTCATATCAAATTTCGGGGAAAATATACATAACACTTTTTAATAATTCAAGCTTCTAATGCTTACTATTTTCACGTTTTTTAGAGATTTCGTAAGCATTAATCACTTCTTTTACAATGAGGTGGCACACTGCATCCCAAACGTGTCAAAAACATCTGCATCTGGGCAACCCTAATAAAAAGTTCCGTTAATATTTCCCCCCTCTTCCAGTCAAACTGAAATAACTGAGAAGAAATACGGTATAACATAAAAAACGGGCTTTACACTCGTTACTGAGATTGCTTCTTTCTATAAATTTGTTCTCTTAAACGATGCGCTTCAAATTCTGAAGCCTCAAGCTCATTTTTTATAGAGTCCAAAGCAGGAGAAGCCGGCTCACCCGATCCTGCACTTACTCCAGATGCTCCTGCACCAGAAGAAGACTGACTACCAGAGCCTGCACAACCTATATAAAAGAATGAAAGAAAAACTAATACTCCTAAAATCTTCATTTTTAACTCCCCTTTAAACCAAAAGGTAAAAAACCCATTGTCATCAAAATACAAATTACTCTTCAACCTCAAAGGTCTTATTTCGTGACTCGTATGTGCAATTCACGTAATTGCTCGGCATCCACTTCAGAAGGACACTCATCCATAAGAGAAGTTCCTGAACTTGTTTTAGGGAAAGGAATAAAACTCCTGATAGATTCCCTATTTTCCATGGTAGCTAAAAACCGATCCACACCAAAAGCAATTCCTCCATGAGGAGGGGCACCATACTTAAATGCTTCTACAAAGTAGCCAAATTTACTCTGGACTTGTTCATCGCTCAATCCCAGCTTTTTAAAGACCAATTTTTGAACATCTGCTTGATGGATACGAATAGAACCTCCACCAATCTCTACCCCATTAAGAACTAAGTCATAAGCCTTTGCTTCCATATCTAGCTCAGCATTTTCAATATCCTTTAACGCTTCATCACTGGGAGAAGTAAAAGGATGGTGCATTGCAGTGTATCTTTTTTCTGTTTCGCTGTATTCAAACATGGGGAAGTCCACCACCCAAAGGAATTCATTCTTTTTACCTTCGGTCATCTTTTTCAAGCGAGCCACTTCTGTTCTTAAATGCCCTATCGCATTAGCTGCCATTTTTTCTGGGCCTGCAATAAAAAACAGCATATCCCCTGCTTTACCTTCTACTTGATCTCGCAAAGCAACTAGCTCTTCGGGTTTGAAAAACTTAGCAACCTGAGTTTCTACACCTTCTTCTTTAGAGCGCATCCAAACAAGTCCTTTAGAGCCATATCTACCGACATGAGCCGTTAATTGGTCTACAATTTTTCGAGTGAAATCCACACAGCCAGTCGCCGCAATGCCTCGCACCACACCACCCGATTCAATGACGTCACGAAAGACTTTAAACCCACAGGTTTTAGCGATTTCACTACAATCATGAATTTTTAAATCATAACGCAAATCAGGTTTATCCGATCCGTAAGTCAACATGGCTTCGGAGTATCTCATGCGTCTAAAAGGAGTTTTTACTTCTTTTTTCCACACTTTCTTCACGACTTCACCAATAATAGATTCAAACTGGGCGTAAATATCTTCGCATTCCACAAAGGACATTTCACAATCAATCTGTAAGAATTCAGGTTGACGATCCGCTCTTAAATCTTCATCTCTAAAGCACTTTGCCACTTGATAGTATTTTTCAAAACCTGCAATCATCAACAATTGCTTATATGTCTGAGGACTTTGTGGTAAAGCATAGAAGCTTCCCGGATTCAATCGACTAGGAGATAAAAAGTCTCGAGCGCCTTCGGGGGTACTTTTCATTAAAATAGGAGTTTCAATTTCATCAAACTCATTTTCTTCAAATGAAGTTCTAAAAGCACTTAAAAATTTACTTTTTAATCGAATAAGCCTTTGTTCACGAGGTCTTCGTAAATCTAAGTAACGGTACTTAAGACGTACTTCGTCCCCTTCAACGGCTTCATCGGTGGTGTCATTTACAGCAATGGGTGGGTTTTCACTTTCATTGAGAATTACCAATTCATTTACGTAAACATCGATTTCTCCTGTGGGCATTTTGGTATTTACCATTCCCTCAGGACGTGCCTGAACCGTTCCCTTCACCCAAATTACGTATTCACTACGCAAGCCTTCGGCTACAGCATGGGTTTCTTTATTAAAATCAGGGTTAAAAACAACTTGGGTTTTACCCTCTCTGTCCCTTAAGTCAATAAAAATAACGCCTCCGTGATCTCTACGACGGTCGACCCACCCTCTTAAGGTGACTTCTTTTCCAATATTTACAGCTTTTAGCTCATTACAATGATGGGTTTTCTTCACAACAGTTCCTAACTTCTCTATGTTCACATTTTGGGGAGGAATACTAGAAAATTCCTAAGCGTGGGTCTAAATTCATTTCTCCTTATTTTGACAATAAAATTAGGTTTAAAAAAGAAAGCCTATTTTTTTAACTTTAGGCTCATTAATTAACAATCGGAAAAAAAATGAATTTAGATCCACAAGCTGTACAGCTCAATCAAACGATTGAGAAAAACAATAAAGCCATCCTAGAGCTCCTTTCTAACCGAGGAAGGGCTATTTTTTTCCCTAAATTAGGAATTTTATCTCAATCTGCAGAAGCAGCAGGAAAAGAAATTAACGCCACCATTGGAATTGCCAAAGAAGACAACGGCACCCCCATTGCATTAAACTCACTCTCTGCGCAAATAGGACTCCCCATCGGCAAGGTCTTTCCCTATGCTCCAAGCCCTGGGACACCTAATATCCGCAAGCAGTGGAAAGAGATGCAAATCAAAAAAAACCCCGGATTAAAAAACAAAACTTACAGTAACCCTGTCGTCACCAACGCCCTTACCCATGCTCTCGGCATTGCAGGCTTTCTCCTTACAGGAGAGGGAGATGAAATTATTCTTCCCGATTTTTACTGGGAAAATTACGATCTTACTTTTTCTGTTGCTTACGGCGCAGCAATGAAGACCTTTACCACCTACACCGAAGACGGAAAGTTCAATGTTGCAGGTTTAAAAGAACAATTGAATAGTGGCTCTAAAAAGAAAATCGTATTATTAAACTTCCCCAATAACCCTACAGGCTTTACTCCTTCTCCTGATGAGATGAAGGAAATTGTAAGTGTTTTAAAAACTTCTGCAGAAGCAGGTAATTCTATTGCTGTACTTATAGATGATGCCTACTTTGGTTTAGTCTTTGAAGAAAACGTTGCCACTCAATCTATTTTTGCTGATCTCTGTGATTGTCATGAAAATATTTTAGCCGTTAAAATCGATGGCCCTACAAAAGAAGATTATGTATGGGGCTTTCGTGTGGGATTTCTCTCTTTTGGAGTTAAAGGAGGCACACCAGAACTATATGCGGCCTTAGAAGCAAAAGCAGGAGGAGCGATTAGAGGAACCATTTCTAATGCGAGTCATATTGCTCAAACTTTATTAACAAACGCCTGGGCTTCGGAAAATTACGCAAAGGAAAAAGAAGAAAAATTCAATACTTTAAAATCTCGATACAACAAAATCAAAGAGATTTTAGCAGCACACCCTGAATACAGCAAAGTTTTTACCCCTCTTCCTTTTAATTCAGGCTACTTTATGT
>CAZLBO010000269.1:0-4106 GCA_964557725.1 uncultured Bifidobacteriales bacterium
TAAATAACTTTCAAGCACCTCTTTTATGCTTGAAATAAACAGTTTAAACCTAAGTTAAATAAACTACTTATACTTTTCTTGACGCAAAGATTGAACATCCTTATCACTCATGTACTCATCAAAGGTCATAAACTTATCAATCATACCTCTGGGAGTGAGCTCAATAAGCCTATTTGCCACAGTGTTCACCAATTGATGATCGTGAGAAGAGAATAAAATGATATCCTTAAAGTCAGCCATTCCATTATTGAGAGAAGTAATCGCTTCTAAATCGAGATGGCCTGTGGGTTCATCTAAAATAAGCACGTTCCCTCCTTTAAGCATCATACGAGATAGCATACATCGAACCTTTTCTCCACCAGAAAGCACATTCACCTTTTTTAATGACTCATCACGATTAAAGAGCATTCTTCCTAAAAAGCCTCTAATAAACTGTTCATCATCGATAGTGGTGTACTGACAAAGCCAATTTATTAGGCTTAAATCATTTTCAAAAAATTTAGAATTTTCTTTAGGAAATTCTGCTATCTGTATAGTTTCTCCCCACTTATAGCTTCCCGAATCGGGTTTAAGCTCTCCGGTTATAATTTGAAATAGAGTTGTCTTTGAAAGATCATTTTTACCTAAGAAAGCAACTTTGTCGCCTTTATTAAGGGTGAAGGAAACGTTTCTTAAAACATCTTCTCCATCTATTTTTTTAGAAAGCCCCTCTACGTTAAGAATCATTTTCCCTGCTTCTTTTTCTGTTGTAAAAGAGACATAAGGGAATTTTCGTGAGGTTTTAGGGACATCTTCAATGGTCAATTTTTCTAACAATTTCTTTCGAGAAGTCGCCTGTTTTGATTTTGACGCATTAGAAGAGAAACGTGCAATAAACTGTTTCAATTGCTCGGCTTTATCCTCTGCCTTTTTATTATCATCTTTTAACTGCTTCATCGAAAGCTGACTCATGGCATACCACAACTCATAGTTTCCTCTGAATAATTTAATTTTTGCAAAATCAATATCAGCGATATAAGTGCAAACATTATTTAAAAAATGCCTATCATGGGAAACTAAAATAACCACATTTTTAAAATTGATCAGAAAGTCTTCGAGCCAACTAATTGTTTTAATGTCCAAATTATTAGTCGGTTCATCGAGAATTAAAATATCTGGATCTCCAAAAATAGCTTGAGCTAAAAGTACTCTTACTTTCTGACCGGCTTCTAAATCACCCATTTTTCTTGTGTAAAGCCCTTCTTCAATTCCTAAACCCTTTAGCAAGGTACCTGCATTAGATTCCGCTTCATAACCATTAATATCCCCAAATTCAGCTTCCAGTTCGGCAGCCTTCATGCCTTCTTCTTCTGTCATTTCTTCTTTAGAATAAATGACATTTCGCTCTTGTATCAATTCAAATAAACGAGCATGCCCCTGCAAAACCGTATCAATGACTTGCTCCCCATCATACTTAAATTGGTCTTGTTCTAAAAAGGCGATTCGTTCATTTTTATTCTTTGTCACCTCACCTGATGAAGCCTCAAGTTCATTGGTTAATATCTTTAAAAAAGAAGACTTCCCTGCTCCATTTGCACCAATCAAGCCATAGCAATTTCCAACATTAAACTTGACGTTGACTTCATTAAATAGAATTCTCTTTCCAAAGGAAAGGGATAAGTTATGTACCGCTAGCATTGAGTTCCGTCCAAATAAAATAAGGGGCGAAATTTAATCTTTCTTACTCACTTTGGCCACTTAAAGAGTACAAGTAAGTGACAAAAGGATTAAGCTAAGGCGCAGCTAATTATTGAAAGCTACTCAAACCAATTGGAACTAGAGCTCAAGTTGTATACCCACGCTATCTTAATTTTAATATTGCGATTTTGAGCAGACTCAGAAGCAAGAACAAAATCATTTTGAATTTGTAGTAAGCCAAAGTCATAGCTAGGCTGAATCATGATTCCCCCTAAACCAATAGGAATCGTATATCCAATTCCTATCGTAAGACCCAAATCAAACACTTTAAACTTATCTTTTGCGTCCCGACTCACTTTTCCATCATCTCTATCTGCAAAAATAAGAAACCCTGCTTCTGGCCCCGCTAATAGGTTAAGAACACCTGGGCCTATAAATGAATTAAACTGTAAGAAAAAGGGGATATTTAAGTAAGAGATTTTAAACGATGTCTCTTCATCCGTTTTATCATCAATTATTTTCTCGCCCCTTGTCTCAAATGAAAGCCCCGAAACCGCCGCAAATTCATTGGTAACTCCATAAACAAAATCAACACCGCCATTAGTCCCCAATCCCATAGATTTTGACTTTCCCTTGGGTGCCTCTTGACTTGTCGAAGAAAGATTGAGACCTCCCCCAATCCTCAAAGCAATATCCCCAGAAAATGAACTACATATCAGTAGCAATAACACTAAACTTACTTTTAATAAAACCATGACGGCCTCCCGACTATTTGGGAAATTATAGCATGTTTATAGGTAGGGGATCACTATCGTTTTCTCAATTTAATTTGTTATCCTACCTTTTAAGCCTTAAAAAAGTTGAAAGGAAAAGTACGTTATCACAGGAAGCCCGTGGTTAAAGGGCTCTGTCCCTGTCCCCATTTGGTGCCAGGGACGCGTGGTGCCAGGGACGGCCCGTCCCTGGCACCCACCAAGCACCCCACCAATCCCCATCTGACTTTCCTATAAGTTATTGCCCATTCAATCCCTTCTTTTTTTAACTTGAGCCTATGATTGAATTTCTCTCAGGCCGATTAGCCCAAAAAGACCCTACCCACTTGATTCTCAATGTCAATGGCGTGGGATATGGAATGGATGTGTCCTTAAAAACATCAGATGCTTGTCCCCCATTGGGAGAAGCTTTAGAAATCTTTACCTTTCTCTATGTCAAAGAGGGTATTTTTGACCTTTACGGCTTTCTTCAACTCATTGAAAAGAAGCTTTTTCTCCACCTCATTTCCGTTTCTGGGATTGGGCCTAAAGTGGCTTTGCGGATTTTATCAGGTTTAAGCCCCGAGTCTCTCGTACAAAAAGTATTGGATGGAGATGTAAATGAACTGGTAGCCATTAAAGGCATCGGCAAAAAAACAGCGGAAGTCATGGTCGCTAGCTTGCGTTCGCCTTTAGGAAAGTTAAACTTGGTAGCCACTGCCGAAGGTTCCTCTTCCTCTCAATTGGAAGATGCAACGGATACCGATGCCATACAAGCCTTGATGACTTTAGGTGTCAAAGAGAATGTCGCTCGAAAAGCAGTCTTACTCGCTCGAAAAAGTTTAGGGGATAATCCAGAAACAAGCCAACTCATCTCTACCGCTTTGCAAAAGGTTTAATAATATGATGGATGACCCTTTTACAGACCGATTTATCTCTCCCGATCAAATGGGAGATGACCCCGATCAATAAACAAGCCTTAGGCCTGCTTCCCTTGATGACTTTGTAGGGCAAGAGAAAATAAAAGAAAGCCTAGAAATTTATTTAGCTGCGGCTAAAAAGCGAGAGGAACCCCTCGATCACACCTTACTTTCAGGCCCACCAGGACTGGGAAAGACAACCCTCGCAAATATTATTGCCCATGAAATGGGAAGTAAATTAATTATTACCTCTGGCCCAACCCTAGAAAAGCCCTCTGATCTGGCTAGTATGCTCACCAATTTGAATCATCGAGATGTTCTCTTTATTGATGAAATCCACCGACTCCGAGGGATAGTTGAAGAATATTTATACCCTGCGATGGAAGATTTTAAAATTGATATTATGTTAGAATCTGGGCCAGGAGCTAAATCAATCCGCCTTGATGTTAAAAAATTCACTTTAGTTGGCGCGACCACCCGTAGTGGAATGCTCACCTCCCCTTTAAGGGACAGATTTGGATTAAGTTTTCGATTAGAAACTTATAGTTTAAAGGAGCTTCATCTTATTATCACTCGCTCTGCCTCTATCTTGGGCATTAAAATTACTTCGGAAGGGGTCGATTTACTCACGAATCGATGTAGAGGCACTCCACGTATTGCCAACCGCATCTTACGGCGATGCAGAGATGTAGCACAAGTCAAAGGCGAAGGAATCATTGATGAAAGGATCGTCGCAGGCGTATTTCGGAGGCTCTTC
>CAZLBO010000270.1:0-4089 GCA_964557725.1 uncultured Bifidobacteriales bacterium
TGGAGGAGCAATTGGAATTATCAACAGTTACTTTTTAGATCGTCTCAACTTTTACTCAGGAGCATTTGCCGCTAGATACCCCGATAAAATAGCCTCTGTGACCGATATAAATTTTAAAGAGGGAAATAATAAAAGACATTCGGGAATGTTGACATTTGATGCTGCCGGTGCAGGAGGCATCTCCGAAGGCCCCCTGTTTGGTTCAAAAAGTTTTACCTATGGATTGACGAGTCGAGTGAGTTCTCTTTCCTTTCTCGATAAAATAGGGATTATTGATTTTGGTGGAGTGCCTCAATACAAAAATGGACACTTTAAATTAAACTACAAAAAAGGGGCACTCCTCTGGAACCTTAATTTAATTGGCGGAGATGATGTTATTGAAGGAGATGTTTCCAAAAAATTCACAAATGGCATGGACTCCACAAAATGGAGACAAAAGGTTGATTACACTCAATCTAGCACTAACTTATTTGCAGGAACAAGGTTCACTTATAAACAAGAAAGAGGAACCTCTAGTATTTATGCTGCATGGAATACTAAAAAATCAAATAATGTTAACGACATTTATCAAAACTATGTAAGTGGTGACACGCTTATCCTTGATAGTCTATTTATCAAGGAAGAAGCGGGTTCTCGTGGGAGTAAATGGATTATGGGTGCTGACAAAACCCATGCCATAGGGAGGTCTTGGACTTTAGGATATGGGTATTTACACGACTATGTAAGTGCTTCTTCCTCCAATGCAGAAAAAAAGAATGCTTTTCTAGAATCTAATCCTATTGATAGCCTCAACTATTCTTTTGATCATCAAATTGAAAGTCAGTTTTTTTCGCTTGGGGCTTATGCAGAACTCATTCGACAAGGCCGCACAATGGATTTCTATCTGGGCTATCGGCAACTTTATGATGAATTTACAGGAAAGTCATTAGGAGGCCCTCGCATAGGAATCAAAAGGTATTTCAAGGGATATACCGTCAAATACGGAGGTGGCATGCACACTCAATCCCCAGCTGTCTCTATGATGCTTGCCAATTTACCCGAGGGGACAGGCGAACTCCCCTTTAGCCTGCAAAATGTATTAGGGCTTGAAGTTCAGCTTCCTCTGAGAACCATGTTCAATATGGAAGTATACCACAAGCAAAATTACAACCAACTTCGCTTATATCCTATTTCATCTAACATTGTTCTCACCCAATTTCATGGGAAAAGCCGAAGTACAGGGGTTGACCTTTATCTAAAGAAAGAACTCTCCCATGGAGTCTGGTCTACCCTTTCTTATACCTATGCACATAGCCGAGCCTATTGGTTAGGAAAGTGGGCCAAATATGAATATTCAATTCCCCATAGTCTCACAAGCTCTTTGGGTTATACAATCAATAAGAAATTTAATTGTAGCTTACGCTTTACCACCGCCTCAGGTTCTCCCTACACGGTTATCCCTGAATCCATTAGGTTAGAGCAATTAGAAAAAAGATTTAACCGTACAACAAAAGCTTCTCAAAGATTAGACATTCGTTTTGATCATCGATCCAATTACAAAAAGATCTCTATCATTTCTTTTATAGAAATCACCAATGTACTTAACCATCAAAACACCTACGCCATTGAGGAGTTTGATTTAAGAAAAGGCTGGGGGTTCTTTCCTGTAGGTGGTGTTCGAATGGCTTTTTAAACACCAACTATCCAACCCCCTGTTCAGCACTATTCTAGCTCGTTCTTAGACCATTGTTCAAGCAAGCCTACCACATCATTTATTTTAGGACTTGGCCCCCCATTGCGAACATACCAACCCGAAGTAGCTGTCCCCACATACAAGGCTTCTTCAAGAGAAAGCCCTGCCATGATTCCACTACAGAAGCCTCCATTAAAGTGGTCTCCTGCCCCTGTTGTAATGGTTGGCTTAGGTGTATAAGGGCCTTTAACCGAAGCTAATTGCCCCTTCCAATCTGCACCTGCATAACTTACAGAATGAATGACCACTCCACTAAGCCCTAATATATTTTTAATCTGAGAAGCCATCTTCTGAACGCCTTCTAAGTCATCATTCTCCTTACTAGGAGATTTTAACAATTCTAGAATTTGCTCGGCTTCTCTTAAGTTTAAACCCAAAAGGCATTGACCTTTTTTGTCCAACTTCTTCATTTGCTCAAATAAGTTTAACAACTCCGATTGTTCACGCTTTTCAGGATCCGCAATATCAAAGAAAAAAGTAATGCCTGAATCATCAGGAATCAAACGGATAACATTATCAATAATTTCTTCGAACTCTGTAAGCATTGTCCAATTAGTACAAGCCACAAAATCTGAACCTAAGAGTAACTCTTTAAATTTATCCTCACCCAAACGTTCCGAAATATTTTTCCAACACATCTGAGAAACACTAGCCAACTTCCCTAACATCAATTTACCATCATTAAACTCTAATGCATCTGTTTCACCAGGAGGGGCAATAGAAATAACTTCGCAATTTTCTTGTACAGGGCTAAACACAGGGAGAATTTCTGGATAACCTAATATCCCCATACAACAAACTTTTGCTCCCATACCCGATACAGCCATAGACATTAAAGGTGCATTACCCCCTGCTTTTGTCACTTTTGTGACTAATTCAATATTAGAGGACTTTCCTGAAGCCGCTAAAATCTTTTTTCCAAACTCTTCAATTGTGTCAATGCGTTTATAGTTATCCTTTGTGATTCGCTTATCAACAACATGAATAATTTGATCCACCATGCCATCAAAACCAATAAGAAATTTAACATCCTTTAATGAGCCACCTTGTGACTTTAGGCTTTTTGCGACTTCACTAATCTTTTGTAATGTATCTGACACTGATCTTCCTTTTTTTATTTGTTATTTTTTAAACAGCACTAGGTGCATGAATAAAATCCGTAGGTATCTTTTCTTTATTTGTTAAATATTCTGCCAAGGCCTGAGGGCCAAAAACTTCTGTTCGGTAATGCCCAGCAGCCACAAAGTTAAATTGTTCATCCATACAAAAGGACGAAGTATCCTCCTTTGCTTCCCCAGTAAGAAACACATCGGCGCCTGTTGCCTTTGCTGCTTCTATAGAACTCGCAGCTCCTCCAGAACAAAGGGCTACTGTTTTAATTTTTGAGGTTCCGTTTAAAAAGCTAAAATTAACAGCTCCAATGCTGGACTCCACCTTTTCCAAAAAATCATCTTGAGTAAGTGCTACTTCAAATTCGCCCGTTAACCCTATAAAGTGTTTTCCGTGGGGCAAAAACTCACTGGATCGATAAAGCCCTAGTGCCTTTAGTAGTCCTGCATTATTACCCAATTCTAAATGGGCGTCCATGGGGAGGTGATAAGCAAATAAACTTATTCCATGCTTTAACATCAATTCAATCTTTTTTTTAAGTCCACCTTTAATAAGTTTCGATTGATTATCCCAAAAACCATGACCGTGATGTACCACTAAAAATTGAGCTTCTAAATCCACCGCTTTTTTTATAGTTTCTAAATTAAAACTCACAGCTGTCGCTCCACGAGAGAGTTCATCCGACCCTTCAATCAATAAGCCTGACGGAATATAATCTTTAAACCCTGACGGTTGATAAAGCCTCTCTAAACTATGATTAAGTTCTGTTAATTTCATAGGGTTCCCCAGACTTTAGTGACATAAAAAGTGTCAATATAAGTAATCGTACGCTTATTTCACATTTGAAGGAGCTAAATACAAAGGTTTTAGTAAATTTTATGGGATAAAGAGCAAAGAAAACAGTGAGAAAAAAGAGAGTTATGGGAACCTATAAATATCCAGAAAAAGTAAAACTAGTCATCGGTTTTCTAACGAGCGACCTCAAAGCCCTCGAAAGGGCAAAAATCCTGTTACAACCTACTTTAGGTAGCGAAGAAGAAGTCATGAAACCCATTTCCTTTACTTGGACTAATTATTATGAAAGTGAAATAGGTACTCAACCTATCAGGTGCTTTATCTCCTATGAAAAGCTCATCCACCGTGAAGAAATTGTCGAAATAAAACGACTCACCAATACCCTCGAAGATTTACTTGCCGTCAACAATAAGCGCCCTGTCAATATTGACAGGGCGCTTATTGTTGACGGC
>CAZLBO010000271.1:0-4086 GCA_964557725.1 uncultured Bifidobacteriales bacterium
CCGAATCCATTCCTTGATGATCTCTGGCTATTTTCAAAAGGTACTTGTACTTTTCCTCTGTATTACTGCATTTTTCAAATTCTGATTTAATAGCATTCTGTGTTTCAGAAATAGTGTTTGTCATCAAAGGATCTCCGGTTAATCAGCTCCAAAGTAATATTTTAAATTTTAAAATGATTCTAAAACCCAAGTTCTCCAATAAAGCCCACTCTATCAGTTAATTTTTAAAATTCGCATGGTAATTATTACTTTGGAGGTATATTAATTCCATACTTTAACTGTGAAAAACCATGACTGATTTAAAAATTATTGACCCCCATGTACATATGAGCTCCCGTACCACCGATGACTATCAAGCCATGAAAAATGCAGGAGTTGTCGCTGTAGTTGAACCTGCCTTTTGGTTGGGACAACCCCGTACCACCGTGGGAAGCTTTATTGATTATTACTCTAGCCTCATTGGTTGGGAACGATTTAGAGCTGCCCAATTTGGCATTCACCATTACTGTACCATGGGACTCAACTCAAAAGAATCAAATAACGAGGCTCTTGCAGAAGAGGTCATGGAAATACTCCCTCGCTTTGCCGCTAAAGAGGGCGTGGTAGCTATTGGAGAAATTGGGTTTGACGAGATGTCACCCTTAGAGGAAAAATACTTTCGCCTCCAACTCGATCTAGCGAAAGAGCTCGATATGCAAGTGATGATCCATACCCCTCACCGAAACAAAAAAGCAGGCACCACTCTTAGCATGGATATTTGCGAAGAACATGGACTCGCTCCCTCTCAAGTGGTGATCGATCACAATAATGAAGAAACCGTTAAGGAAGTTCTCGATAGAGGCTACTGGGCTGCTTTTACAATTTACCCCAAAACTAAAATGGGAAACCAACGCATGGTAGAAGTCGTTAAAAAATATGGTTCTAATCGAATTATTGTGGATTCAAGTGCTGACTGGGGCATGAGTGACCCTTTGGCCGTACCCAAAACAGCCAATTTAATGCTTAAGCAAGGGATTCCTGTAGAAGATATTGAAAAGTCCTGTTATAGAAATGCGATTGATGCTTACTCCCTCCCAGAACAAGATTGGCAGGCCACTTTAGATCCTTTAGATGGAGCAAGGTTATTTGAAGGAAGCAGTGTTTTACGAGGACAGCAAACCAGCCAATCAGGTGAAATAATAGAGTAATCAAAGAAAAACTCCCGCGATTTAGAAGTTCTCCAATCTTCTCAAATGAATCAATTCTCTGATTTTTTTTTATACATTAACCGCCAATAACTATCATTGAGAACAAACATGAAAGAGAATGAACAACAAGTGGATATAAAAGCACAGGCCATGCCCGATGTCGCTTCCGACCCTTTAAATGACACGAGTTCAAACTACGGACAATTGCAAAAAGTAGGCATGGAAAATGTAGACCTTCCTGTCCTTATTTCTGGGTTAGCGGCTAAGCCTTTACAGGTGCCTGCACAAGCCGATTTTTTTGTAAACTTAGCTAAAGAAGGCGTACGAGGCATACATATGTCACGCCTTTATTTAATTGCCAATAAAATTCTGGGGGAAGAAGTCATCAAACCCTCCACCCTTAATAAGTTACTCCAACAATTTGTAGACTCTCATGAAGGCTTGAGTCAAAAGAGCTATACATGCATACGGTTCAATTACTTAACTCAACGGAAGGCCTTGCTCTCTGACAATAGTGGCTGGCGTTCTTACCCTGTAGAAATTTGTAATCGTTTTGAAGGGGGAAAGTTTAAGCTTGACGTCAATATTCAAGTCATTTATTCAAGTACATGTCCTTGTTCGGCCTCTTTGGCAAGACAAGTGATTCAAAACAACTTCAAAAATACTTTTCCAGAGGGCTTAATAGAAACAAGTGAAGTTCAGCGTTGGCTTAGTTCTAATAAAGGAATCAATGCCACTCCTCACAGTCAAAGAAGCATTGCCAATGTTCGCCTTCAATTTAGTGACCAGAAGGATGACTTTGATTTTGAAGGAATGATTAACATTATTGAAAATGCTTTACAAACTCCTGTCCAAGGGCCCGTAAAAAGAGAAGACGAACAAGAATTTGCCCGATTAAATGGCGAGAACCCGATGTTCTGCGAAGATGCTGCTCGAAAGATCAAAACAACTTTGGAGCTTCAAAAACATATTTTGGATTACAAGATAAAAGTCAATCATCTAGAGAGTTTACATCCCTTTGATGCAGTAGCGGTAGCGGTTAAGGAAGTTGAAGGTGGGTATAGGGTTTAGAGCTAATACAAAAACCCAAAGAGATACAAAGGGATTTCATACTTACTTCCCATCAATAAATCATCCTTCACTAAGTAAGCCTGATTTAATTTTCCTTTGATTTGCTTTAACTTTTTATTTTTTCCACCAATTTCAAATATTATGTTATTCACTTCAAAATCACCCGTTTTGGAAAAATAAATTTGATGACCTGAGTTTTTGAGCATTTTAATAAAAAATATTTCTCGTATCGTTCCCTTTTGTGATTCATAACCTATCTCTTTAATAATAGAAGAATAGAGATCAGGGTTATCGAGAAAAGCCTTCTCTGTTTTTTTTAAGATATTACTTCCTGACTTATTCTCTGCTATAAGCTCTATCAAGCCTGTTTCTTTTAGTATCTCTAAATAATTCTGTACCGTTTTATTATCTAGCCCTATATTTTTAGAAATACTGTTTCGACTCAACTCCCCTGGTGGTATAGTAGCCAAGTAGGACAATATTCTTTTAAAGTTTGGCAAGTTTTCTGTTTTTAATTTATAATAGTTTGAAATATCTTCAAATATTGTTTTTTCGATTACTCTTAACAACTTTTGACTATAACTCTCTTGGTCTTCTAAAAAAAATGGATAATACCCCATTCCTAAATAGTCTTTAAAATGCCCTTTTATCCTCTTTACCTTTGATAGTTTATCTTCTATTTTATTCCGGTGACTGATAATATCAGAGAACTTAATCACTTCAATGTCAACAATATCATTAAACAATAAATACTCTCTAAATGACATTCCCCCTATTCGAAAAAGAACACCTCTTCGCGAAAGATCATAAGTTCCTTTAATCAATTCTATGCTAGAACTTCCAGAAAAAACAATTTTTATATCAGGATATGCATCATATAGATTTTTTAATTCTTGATTCCAATTTGGGTACTTATGTATCTCATCAAAAAAGAAATAACGAACCCCATAATCGTCATACAGCTCAAGAACAAAATCTAAAAGAGTGTTCTTTGAAAAATAGATATGATCAACGGATACATAAATGCAATCATCTTTATTCTCTATTTTCTCATTTATATATTGCAACAAAAGAGTCGTTTTTCCTGTTCCCCGTGGGCCAACCAAACCCGTTAAACGATTCACAATATTAAACTCTGAATAAATGTATCGGTGATGTTTAAAAGTTGTGCGCTGAAGAAGCCTTTTCGAGGTGGTAATAAAATAACTTATCATTAGAGTGTACTCACATAAATCCTATCAATAACTAGAGTATACTCTAATATTCATATTTCACCAAGGGCTTTTACTAAAGAAATGAGAGTTTTTAGTAAATTTCGGATATTTTAAGCAATCAAGAGAAAGATTTTCTACAAGAAAAGGTATAACTGTGGGCAGCCTGTGCCCCTAATTTCTATTCACACGCTTTTTTAACCGCCACGTTCTCTGTGCTCAAAAGACTATCGAAGTCACTAAAATAAAGAGATGTTTCTTCTTCAACCAAAAAGGAATAATCAAAATAACCTTGACTAACGGTATCCAAACAAGCACCCCCATTCGATTCATACTTCAACTTAAGCGTGTCGTCTTTTAAAGTATAACTAGCTGTATAAGGGGGGCAAACAGGTCCCCTTAGAATAACCGATAAAGTATCTCCATTTCTATAAAAAACATCTTTTTCATTAGATATTTTTTTACAAAAACTCGAATTTGAGCTACTCCAATGGTGACTCGATTTAAGGAACTTTAGACCTTTTATGTCGTCAGAAACCTCAACTGTTTTCTTTCCACAATTAAAAACTATTAATGCGAATACTCCTAATAACACCTTATTCATTTCTTACGCCTCC
>CAZLBO010000272.1:0-4078 GCA_964557725.1 uncultured Bifidobacteriales bacterium
TTGGAGCGATGATTCTTTGTTTGACCTACGTCCCCATGATCTCCGCTTTATTTATGAGTAAAACTCCTTCTACCAAAGAAATGTGGGGAGATAAATTTATCAATTGGTTGAGTCGAAAATACGAACCCGTTTTACAAAAAGCACTCAAACGAAAGAACTATGTACTCACTATTTCTGTCCTGGCTCTCATTGCCTCTATCTTTCTCTTTTCACGAATGGGTGGAGAATTTATCCCCAAACTAGATGAAGGCGATATTGCCATGCAAGCCTTGCTCAAACCAGGGAGTTCACTAGACGAAACAGAAAGAGTTTCTTCACTTATTGAAAAAACCATTTTAGATAACTTCCCCGAAGTCACCGAAATGGTCTCTCGCATTGGAGTTGCAGAGTTACCAACCGACCCCATGCCCATGGATATTGCCGATATGTTCTTAATGTTAAAACCCCGTGATGAATGGGTCAGTGCTAAAACAAAAGAAGAACTCATCGAAAAAATCAAAAAGAAATTAGCCTTTATCCCTGGTGTTAATTATGAATTTTCTCAACCCTTAGAACTGCGTTTTAATGAACTCATGACAGGGGTTCGACAAGATGTTGCCATTAAATTATTTGGAGAAAATTTAGAACAACTCGCTTTTTACGCTCAGAAAATGGCTGGTATTATTGGCACGGTTCAAGGGGTAGGCGATCTTAAAGTAGAAGCCACTAAAGGACTACCGCAGATGACCGTACGCTACGAACGAGAGAAACTCGCTCAATACGGACTCAATGTTCAAGACTTAAATACTGTGGTTCGAACCGCTTTTAGCGGAGAGGTGGCAGGAGTTATTTTTGAAGGCGAAAAACGCTTTGACCTTGTGGTTCGTCTAAAAGAAGAGCACAAAAAAAGCATTGATGACTTGAAAAATATTTATGTCACTCTCCCCGATGGCGATCTCCTCCCTATTAAAGAAGTCGCCAAAGTAAGTTATGAAGCTGGTCCCATGCAAATTTCCCGAGAAGGCACCAACCGAAGAACCTATGTAGGTATTAATATAAGAGGGCGAGATATTGAATCCGTTGTGAATGAAATTCAAGTAAAATTGGATGAACAGCTAGGCCTCCCACCAGGTTATTACTTAAAGTATGGGGGTTCTTTTGAAAACCTACAACGAGCCAAGGCACGTTTAACAATTGTAGTTCCCATTGCCCTTGCTCTTATTTTTGTCTTACTCTATTTTGCCTTACAATCCTTTAACCAAACCATTATGATATACATGGCTATCCCTCTCTCTGCCATCGGGGGTATCTTTTCGCTCTGGTTGCGTGATATGCCCTTTAGTATTTCGGCAGGGGTAGGTTTTATTGTTTTGTTTGGAGTGGCTGTGCTTAATGGGCTAGTGCTGATTACCAGTATGAATGATCTTAAAAAAGAAGGTCTTGGTTTAAAAGAACGTATTATTAAAGGCACCAAAGAGCGTGTTCGTCCTATATTTTTAACCGCCTCTACCGATATTCTAGGCTTCTTTCCCATGGCTGTCTCCTCATCCGCAGGTGCAGAAGTCCAGCGCCCTTTAGCCACGGTAGTTATAGGAGGAATGCTAACAGCCTCCTTGCTCACCTTAATTGTGATTCCCATTTTGTATAGTATTGTCGAAACCAGAGCAGAAAAGAAAGCAAAAAACAAATCGTCTAAAAAAATGAGTCTTGGTAAAACTAAACTTGTAAGTTTACTTGCTCTCTTTTTAGGCTTCGGGTTATTCTTTGCTCCTTCTGTACAGGCACAAAGTGGCCTCCGAACCTTTACGCTTAAAGAAGCCATTGCCTTTGGATTAGAAAATAATCAAAGCATTCAATCCGCTGAGTACCGAGTAAAACAATTGAAAGTTCAAAAAAAGGCCTCATTTGATTTTGGCAAAACAGAATTTGGAATGCAATATGGTCAATACAGTAGCCTTGAAAAGGACATTGCTTTTTCCGTGAATCAGAATTTTGAATTTCCTACTGTTTATTGGTTCCAAAACTCACTCGCAAAAGCCAATATTAAAGAAGGCAAAATTCAGAAGAAACAAGCTGAAAATAATTTGGCTGCCGAAATAAAAAGGACGTGGTTTAAATTAGCCAACTTAAAAGAAATTGATAAATTCTTAACCTATCAAAATGATATTTATAGTCAGTTTTTAAAAGCCACTCAAATAAGATATGAAACAGGAGCAGGAACATTACTAGAAAAAGTAACTGCTGAATCGAAAGTAACGGCTCTCAAATTAAAAAAAGAACAAAACTCAGCAAAAATAAAAATTATAAAAAATAAACTAAAAATATTATTAAACAGCCCTGATGAAGTTGACCTCCCAAAGGATATCGAAACCAAAAAGGAACTCGTTCTTCAATTAGATCATAATCTTATGGCCAATAATTTAAACTTGAACCTATTAAATAACCAAATCACCATCAGAAAAAATGAACGTTCACTTGAGAAGTCAAAATTTTTACCTGAATTTTCCGTGGGTTACTTTAATCAATCCTTAATTGGAGATTACACCGTTAACGGAGTTAATCAATTTTATGATATTAACCAACGATTTACAGGGGTCACCGCTAGTATTTCTCTGCCTATTTGGTCTTTACCGGATTACGCCAGAATAAAAGCCGCAAAATGGCGACATAAAAAAGCAAAAAGTGATGCGGCCTATTATCAATCTACCTTATCAGGTCAGTATCAAAATAAGGTACAAACCTATTTAAGCTACAAGGCTAATATTGAGTATTACGAAAAAAATGCTCTTCCTCAGGCAGATCTTATTTTATCCAACTCTAAAAAAAGTTTTGAAAATGGAGCCATTGATTATGTCAGCTACATACAAAGTTTAAATACAGGTATAGAAATAAAAACAGAATTTTTAAGTCTTTTAATGCAATACAATGAGTCCATCATTGCCATCGAACATTTAGCAGGAAGAATTTAACCACTCTTAAATTTTAAAAGGGAAACATCATGAAAACATTAACCATAAAATTACTACTCACAATTTTGTTTTTAGGGCTACTGATAGCCTGTGAATCAAACAAAGGAGGAGACAAGCACGGCGGCCACGACGAACACAGCGAAGAAGGAGGCCATGACGAACATGAAGAAGAGGGAATTGTTACCCTTACTGATCAACAGGCAAAGTCTATTGATTTGAAAATAATCCAATTAGAAAAGAGAAACATGGGGCTGGGTGTACAAGTAACAGGAGGACTCGAATTAGCACCTCAAAACAAGGCTGATATTAGTCCCATTTTAGGTGGAGTCATTAAAACCATTAAAGTAATTGAAGGAGATAGAGTAAAAAAAGGACAACTGCTTGCCACGTTATCCCATCCCGATTTTATTCAACTACAACAAGACTACATCAATAGCATCAATGATTTAGATTACCTTCAAAAGAATTTTGAGCGACAAAAAAAATTGTATGATGAAAAAATAGGTTCTGGCAAAGAGTTTCAAAGAGTGAGTGCAAAATATCGCAACAAGAAATCGACGGTAAAAGCCTTAAAAATCAAACTGAATATGTTGGGTCTCAACTCCTCAAGCGTAGCCAAAGGCAAAATTTTTTCCGGCGCTACAATTGTCTCCCCTATGAATGGGACTGTTAGCCTCGTTGAAACAAATATTGGAGCCTATGTTGCTCCTCTCACTAAACTATTTGAAGTTGTCAATACCACTAAGCTACATGCCGACTTTAGAGTCTACGAAAAGGATATCAATGGTGTAAAATTAGGCCAAAAAATATATTTCACCACATCTAGTCTTCCTGAAAAAGAATTTGAAGGGATTATTCAGGCCATCAGCCCTGTTTTTGAGGAAGAACCCAAGGCACTCCATGTCCATGCTATTATTTCTAATACAAAAAAGGACCTGATTCCCGGAATGTTTATTCAAGGAAAAATTATTATCGATAACATTTTAACCACCGTACTTCCAGAACACGCGGTAGTAACCGAAGATGAGAAATCCTATATCTTTGTAAAGAAAACAGAAGAGTCACATAATGAACATGGAGATCACGAATCCCACGAAGAACATGGTGGACATGAGGATGTTGCACAGCAT
>CAZLBO010000273.1:0-4062 GCA_964557725.1 uncultured Bifidobacteriales bacterium
CTCTATCATCAAAAGGGATTTTAGCTGTAAGTTGTATTAACTCCGCTTCTTGTTCCATATTAGGTATTACACTACTAGAAAATTGTCGAATTCTATAATTATAAACTTTTTTTCTTGCTAATACATCATTAGGAACTTTATATGGTCTATTAGTACCTGCAGGAGCCCACACCACTAACACCTGCTTATTGTCAACTTCCTCTAAGGATAAACGTGGCGCATAAGAAGGCTCTATTAAACGACAATACCCAAGTAAATCCTTTTTTATTTTATCAAATTGATGAGAGGCAAATCCTTTAACAGGCCTTAAGGCTCTTCCATTCTCTTCTGCAATACCAATGATGATATAACCACTACCTTCATTCTCAAAATCGTTTGCAAATGCACAAACAGTGCGCATCACTGTTGTTGGGTTCCAACCTTCTTTAAATTCCATGCGAGTCCCTTCTACAAAGTGACCTGACAATAAATTTTCTATGCTAACCAGTATGCTCATTTGCTAATAATCACCTGTTCTTGAGTTTTTGTAGAACCATATCCCCTCTCCTATCTAATCTATTTATCCCATTCACTTAAAGTGCTTTTTTCTTCTCTTTTTTGCTCAAAAACTTAATCTTGACTAAATCGGTAAACTTACTATAATTAACCTCATGTTGAATATTACAAGTCGAGCAAATTACGGATTAAGAGCCATGTTAGAACTAGCTCTCCATTTTAATCAAGGTGTTTTGCAAGGGGGAGAACTCTCTAAAAAGGGCGATATTCCCAAAAATTACTTGGAGCAGCTTCTCAATGTTCTCAAAAAAACGGGCTTAATTCAAAGTCTTAGAGGCAATAAGGGAGGCTACAAGCTCTCTCGACCACCAGAAAACATCTCTCTTTCCGAAATTATTCACAGTTTAGAGGGACCAGCAAATACCTCCTATTCTTACCCTAAAAATGACGCTATCAAACAGTGTTACATAAAGGCCGAACATGCTCTCGCTTCTGTCTTTCAGATTTCCCTGCGGGAGCTACTCAATGAACAAGAAAAAATAGACAAACAACTCACCTTTTATATCTAAGGAAAGATGGATGAAGGCAAAAAATGACATCACAGAGCTCGTAGGTAACACACCTATGGTCAAATTACACAGCGTAATTAATCCTATTAATCGGGTATATGCTAAACTCGAATTTTATAACCCCACAGCCTCTCTCAAAGACCGAGCCGCTTTGGAAATGGTAGAACAAGCCGAAGCCTCTGGACGATTAAAATCAGGCGGAACCATTATTGAAGCCACCAGTGGAAACACAGGTATTGCACTTGCCTTTATTGCTGCAGCACGCAAATATAAACTCACACTGGTCATGCCCGAATCCATGAGTATCGAGCGGCAAAAACTACTCGCTTTATTAGGGGCAAACTTAGAGTTAACCCCTGCAGACATGGGAATGAAAGGAGCCATTGATAAAGCACAAGAGTTACATCAATCCCTTACAAATTCTATACTCATCAAACAATTTGATAACCAAGCCAATGTAGATGCACATGCCAAACACACTGCGATGGAATTATTAAACGACAGCGAAGGTGAACTTGACTACCTTTTTATCCCTGTCGGTACAGGCGGTACCTTAATGGGCTGCGCTCAAACACTTAAAAAGAAAATCCCTCAACTTAAAATAATAGCCGTAGAACCTGCCGATTCTCCCGTTCTAAGTGGTGGACTACCAGGCCCTCACCTTATTCAAGGGATTGGTGCTCCCTTTGTTCCTACTATTTTAGATCAAACACTCATTGACGGAGTCGTCACAGTTGAAAATGATGAAGCCTTTGATGAAACCAGAAACGTTTGTAAAAAAGAAGGTATTCTCGCAGGACTCACCTCAGGTGCTGGTATTGCTGCTGTAAATAAGTATGTAAAGGCTCACAAAATTGAAAATAAATCTATCGTCCTCTTTTTTTGTGACTCGGCAGAACGCTACCTTAGCCTAGAAAAATTATTTCAATAGGTTTTCAATGGAATTCACAGATAAGCAAATAGAAAAATACAGTCGGCAGATCATACTGCCTGAAATTGGTGTCGAAGGTCAAGAAAAAATCTGTGAAGCCAAGGTTCTCATTATTGGAGCAGGTGGCTTAGGTTCACCTGTTGCTCTTTATCTAGCCGCTGCAGGAATAGGAACTTTAGGACTAATTGATTTTGATATCGTAGACCTCTCAAACCTCCAAAGACAAATTCTTCATTTTGAAAAAGACGTGGGGCTTCCCAAAATCCAATCAGCAAAAGAAAAGTTAAAGGCACTCAACCCTGATATAGTACTTAATACCTATCCAGAAGCCCTTACTCATCAAAATGCGGAAAAGCTTTTTGCTGAGTACGACTTTATTGTAGAGGGCTCCGACAACTTTGGCACCAAATACTTAACGAACGATGCAAGTGTACTAACTAATAAACCCTTTTCCATCGCAGGCTTATTGAGGTACGAGGGGCAGTTGACCACTGTGGTTCCCGGTCACTCCCCTTGTTACCGTTGCTTATTTCCCACCCCACCTCCAGCCGATGCTGTCCCCACTTGTGCTTCCGCAGGGGTTTTAGGGTCATTAGCAGGAGTTGTAGGGTCATTACAAGCGACAGAAGCTTTAAAGTACATCACAGGGATAGGCGACCTCTTAACAGGTTCCTTCTTAACCTTGAATATCCTAAATATGGATTTTAGAAAATTAACCTATAAACAATCAGAAAACTGCTCTTCCTGTGGTCATCATAGAAAGACAAAGTTAGACCCCTTAACCCTAGAAGCTTGCCCCGATATAAGGCAAGCTGCAAAAAAAAGAGAATAAATAACATGAGCTTAGATCACTTAGATGAATTAGAAGCACTCAGTGTGCATATCCTACGAGAAGCCTATCGAGAATTTAATAACCTCGGTATGCTTTGGTCTATCGGCAAAGACAGTACCGTTTTATTATGGCTCTCCCGAAAGGCCTTTTTTGGTCATGTACCATTTCCCTTGATACACATTGACACCAGTTATAAAATTCCTGCTATGATAGAGTATCGAGATAATATTGCCCGAAAATGGAAACTTAACATGGTCTACGGCGAGAATGCAGAAGTACTCAAAGCAGGCAAGACCTTTCCCAATGGCAAAGACACACGCTTAGGTTGCTGTAAAAATTTAAAAGCAGAGGCACTTAAAAATACTTTATCTGGTGCATGGCCACGTTATCGAATGAACCATGAAACAGGAAAGTATGAACCCGACACCAACAAAGAACCTTACACAGGTGTTATTGTTGGAGCTCGTTCTGATGAAGAAGGCTCTCGCTCAAAAGAACGTTATTTTTCTCCACGAGACAAACAAAGCGAATGGGATGTAGGGGATCAACCTCCTGAGCTTTGGAATCAATACAAAACCGATTTTGCTCCTGGTACCCATGTACGCATTCACCCTCTTTTAGATTGGACAGAGTTAAATATATGGGAATATATTCACAGAGAAAACATCCCCATTACTGATTTATACTTTGATCAAGGCAAAGGGATTCGTTACCGCTCCTTGGGTTGTTTTCCCTGTACTTCACCTGTTGAATCAACTTCTACAACTACTGCAGAAATAATCGAAGAACTTAAAAGTGGTAAATTTGCCAATATTGCTGAACGTTCAGGACGTGAACAAGACAAAGAAGATGGGGGTTCCTTAGAAACCTTAAGACGTGATGGGTATATGTAAAATGAACACTACAATAGATAAACTTGAAGATGAGACGAAAGAAATAAAGACGAGTAAAGTTATGACAAATGAATTAGAACAAATGAACATTGTAATTGTCGGCCACGTAGATCACGGCAAAAGTACGGTAATTGGTCGCTTATTAGCAGACACTGATTCTCTTCCAAAGGGAAAGCTAGAAGCCGTTAAAGCCTATTGTGCTGCTAACTCCCGACCCTTTGAATATGCCTTTTTACTGGATGCCCTTAAAGACGAACAAGCACAAGGCATTACCATTGACAGTGCACGTTGTTTTTTTAAGACTCAAAAAAGGCATTACATTATTATTGATGCTCCAGGGCA
>CAZLBO010000274.1:0-4054 GCA_964557725.1 uncultured Bifidobacteriales bacterium
GAATACTCGTTGACTTTTGTAGCAGCGGTCTTAACTATTGTCGGATACTCCCTGAATGATACCATTGTGGTATTTGATCGAATTCGTGAGAACCTAGAGATTTCAGGGAAGGAAGGTTTAGCTGTTAAGTTTAATAAAGCGATTAATCAGTCTTTAGGGCGTACGGTTTTTACCTCTTTAACAACTCTTGTCGTGGTGATTATCATGGCTGTTTTTGGTGGAGCTTCTATTAAGGCTTTTGCCATTGCAATGATTATCGGAATACTTATTGGTACTTATTCTTCTGTTTTTATCGCCTCTCCTTTTGTTCTTTGGTTTAGCCAACGTACAGCTAAGGGAATACAGATAAAAAAGAGAAAGTAAGCTTCCTTACAGGATAGAAATGAGAAAACCCGCCTTTTAGGTGGGTTTTTTTTGTTTATTTAGTTGGGGAAAGCTTATAGTTTATATGAGTTGAATTTGGTGAGGTGAAATGGGCGAGATTATTGGGGAATTAAGAACGTTTCTTAACAGTAATGGAGGAGAATTAGCTTCTCTTCCTTTACTCATTTTTTTCTGCATGATTTTTGGGATGCTTTTTAAAAAGTTCCGATTACCTGTCATCACAGGGTTTATGGTGGGCGGAATGCTTATGGGGCCTACGGGCTTAGATTTTATCTCCCATAAAACGTCAGAAATTCTTCAGCTTTTTAATCACATTGCCTTAGGCTTAATGGTATTAACTATTGGCACCCATGTTAACTTCCATCGTTTAAAAAATTCGGGACGACGGATTTTCTTTTGTGCTATTTTTGATAATATATTGCCCTTTGTACTCGTTTACACTGTGATTCACTATGGTTTTAAGCAGTCTCAGATGTTATCCCTTATATTAGGGGCAATAGCGATTTCAACGGCTCCTGCGACTACCATAGCCCTTGTTCAAGAGAATAAGGCAAGGGGAACCCTTGTCAGTACTTTGTTGCCGTTAGTTGCCATTAATAATGTGATTTGCATTATTATCTTTTCCTTCTCCATTGGTTTTATCGATGAAGCGACTCGTCAATCAGATATTATTAGTTCTATTTGGTTTTCCCTTCAGTTGGGTTTTGTAGATATTGTCAAAGCAATTACACTGGGCTGTCTCATGGGTTGGGCGCTCAAGAAGTATGCAGAAAAATTTGGTTCTCATCCAGGGGAATTGCTAACGGGCATTTTCTTTTTTGTGATGGCTACCACAGGAATATCTATTGGGTTTGAAATGAATGCCATGTTGCCTTGTTTGGTTATGGGAATTTATATCTCAAACACAGGGGCGAAGCACGCAACAATTATCAATACCTTTGAAGAAGTGCAACACATTATTTTGCTCTTGTTTTTTGGTGTAGCTGGTTCTCATGTTCACTTTGAGAGTTTCTCTTCGGCAGGTTGGATTATTTTTGCCTTTATCGGCGCTCGATTTGTGGGGAAAGTCGCGGGTTCTTCCCTAGGTGCTTTTGTGAGTCGAGCGCCTGTACGATTAATCAAGTTCCTTGGCTTGGCTACTATTCCTCAAGCAGGGGTAGCCATTGGCTTATTAGTGCTTGCTTTTGAGATTGAGGCACTTCAGGATCAAATTGAATTATTATCTGCCATTGTGATTGTTGCAGTTAATTTGAATGAAATTATTGGCCCTATATTGAGTAAAGTAGCGTTTATTAAATCGGGAGAGGCAGGGCAGGACAGAGACAAACTTATTGATTTTTTGGGAGAAGAGTTTGTTTTGTATGATCTCAAGTCTACGGAAAAAGAAGAAGCAATTGAAGAATTGATAAAATTTTTAATTAAGTCACACAACCTTTCTATGGATAGATTTGAGGAATTTGTTAAGGTAGTGCATGACAGAGAGCTAGAACAGTCTACGGCATTAGGTAATTCGGTTGCGATTCCCCATGGTATTATTGAGGATGAAGAAGGAATAATTGGAGTACTTGGTTTGTCTCGGAAGGGAATAGATTTTAATGCCTCCGATAAACAAGCTGTGCATTTAGTGATCCTTTTATTAACCCCTAAGGATCAGGCGACTAAGCATCTTAAAATTCTTGCAGAAATGGTCAAGTTGGTTCATGATCCCTATGTAAGGAAACAAATTTTTGAGTCCGAAAGTGCCGCAGAATTGTATGAGGTGATTCACCATGAAGAACACAGAACATTTAATTATTTTCTGGATGATTAATGTTTAAAAAATTAAGTGCTTCAATTCCTTACGTCATTTCTGCACTGTCAGGAACCTAAAACAACAAGTGCCTCTTACGCATTATCAATTTTTCGATAAATTGTTCTTAGACTAATTCCTAAATCATCTGCTGTTTTTGACTTATCCCCATGGTTCTTTTTGAGAGTGGTGTTGATAATATGAACCACCATGTCCTCTAAAGTTTTTTTACCATTGAGATTGAGAGATAAGGGGTCTTTTGTATTGGTACTTATTTCTGGCGGTAAGTCTTCGGGGACAATTTGATGTCCACGACAGAGAATGACCGCGCGCTCAAGGGCGTTTTCAAGTTCTCTTACGTTTCCTGGCCATCCATACCTTTCAATTAAATTTAATGCCTCTGCACTCACACTTAAATTTTCTCGTTTGTTTTTTGCACAAAACTTTTTGATGAAAAAAGAAATGAAGGAAGGAATATCCTCCGAACGCTCTCGAAGAGGAGGGATAATCAAAGGGATAACGTTTAGTCGATAGTATAAATCTTCTCTAAAAAGGCCTTGTTCAACCCTTTTGCGTAAATCTTGATTTGTTGCTGCAATAATACGCACATCAATAGAGGTTGCCTTGCCACCAATGGGGCTGAGTTCTTTATTTTGTAAAACTCTCAATAATTTGGCTTGAAGGGCAATAGGAATTTCGGCGATTTCATCTAAAAAGATAGTGCCTTTATCTGCTTGAGCAAATTTGCCTTTGGTGGTTTCTACCGCTCCAGTAAAAGCCCCTTTAACATGCCCAAATAATTCGGATTCTAGTAGTCCATCGGGGATAGCCGCACAATTTACTTTTATGATAGGCATATCACTGCGATGGGAGTGAGAATGAATGTAATCGACAATCACCTCTTTACCTGTTCCTGATTCTCCGAGTAATAAAAGGTTGGCTTCACTTTGAGCGGCTTGAACACATCGTCCTAACAAGTCGGTAAAGACTCTACTTTTACCCCAGTTGAAATTCTTTGTATTTTTATTCCTCAGCTTCTCTTTTAACAGCTTATTCTCTTTTTGAAGTAAGATGTTTTCGGAGGCTCGTTTGATTACCGAATAGATTTGCTGTTTCTTAAAAGGCTTGGTGATAAAATCGTAGGCACCCTTTTTCATGGCAGCTACCGCATCATCAATTGTTCCATGACCTGTAATCACAATGGTTTGAATGCTGGGGTAGGCCGCACTTGTTTTGTTTAATAATTCAATTCCACCCATTACTGGCATTCTTAAGTCGGTGATTAAGATGTCAGGGGTGTCTATTTTCATTTTTTCAAGGGCCTCGGCACCATTTGTTGCACAAGTAATGTTTGAGGCTAAACTTGCAAGGGAGCGCTGTAAAGCATTTAAAATGCTTTCTTCATCATCAACTATTAATATTTTTACATCCATAATATTTCCATTTTCAACAGTTTGACTTTTCTAAGCAAACTAAATGCCATTATTGCAAAACTTCTAAATTCTCTTGTTCTCGATCTATTATAGATTTAATATATTTCCCCGTTTGTCAAAACATCATTTTGTTGTCAAATTGTCAAAATAGAAAGGGGGGTAGGAGTGATGATGAGTATTTCGTCTAATATATTTGAAGAAGCTTTTGATCAGGCTGTTTATGCCATTAATATTACAGATTTAAAAGGGCGCGTGTTAAAAGTCAATCAGGCTTATCTTAATCTTTATGAAATGAAGAGTACAAAGGAGATAGAAGGGCAGAATCAAAGCTTTATTCGAAGTATTAAAACTCCATTGTCTACCTACAAAGAGATGTGGGAGGCCATTAGCACTGACAAGCCTTGGACAGGGGAGTTGGTTAATACTACTGTCGGAGGGAAAGAGGTGT
>CAZLBO010000275.1:0-4016 GCA_964557725.1 uncultured Bifidobacteriales bacterium
TATAACATCCCATTTTGTAAAAGGGGGCTTGTCCCCCGTCCAAACGGCAAGGACTAAAACAAAGAGGAACACTAAGGGGAGTGTATCACACGGTTAGGGTTCCTCTTTGTTTTTCGGGTCTAGACCCGTTGGTTTAGACGACAAGGCTAAACCTGCCAGCGGGGTGCACTGAGCGGAGCCGAAGTGCAGGGGTGGGTCTTCTCCCACTAGTGGGGGCTCCCCTATTCCTTTTCTTTGGACTTTTCCCTTAGCTTGGCTGGATGTGATTTAGTATGTACTTCTTTTAACTTAGCTATCGATACATGAGTATAGATCTCCGTAGTACTCAGCTGACTATGCCCTAGCATATGCTGGACATACCGAATATCCGCTCCCCCTTCAAGCATTAGCGTGGCACAAGTATGACGGAACATATGACACGCCCCTGTCTTTTTCGTGCCCGAGGCTTTAACATATCTCATCACAAAATCCCCTAGATGTCCAGGAGCAATGTACTCCCCCATAGATGTTAAAAAAAGGATTCCGGCATCGGGTTCTCGTACTAGCTTTGGCCGTGCTTCATGTATATACTTCTCTATCCAGAAAAAAGCCCTATCCCCCACAGGTACTACTCTATCTTTTCGGCCTTTGCCTTGCTCCACAAAAAGAGTTCCTGAACCAAGATCTAAATGAACTAACTTTATTTGGGTCAGCTCCGTGCGTCTGATACCTGTGGAATACAATAACTCAAGTATGGCTCTGTCTCGAAGCCCCAAGGATTCGTATACTTTAGGTAGTCGCATTATATCCTCTACCTCTTCTTTGGTCAGTACATTGCGAGGAAGTCGTTTATCATTCCGTGGCAACTGTATTTCACTAGATGGATTATGCGGAATATGCCAGTTACCTGCTAGCCATTTGAAAAAACCACGCACACAAAGCAGTCTTGAGAGCTGTGTCTTTATCGCCAAGGGCTTACCATCTGTTTTTCTTACATGGTACAAGTGACCTTGATAACCTTCTATAAGCTTGCGTGTGATATCTTCTGCTTGCTCAACCCCTCGACCACTCATCCACTGAATAAAGAACAGGAGGAACCTCTCATCATTGTTAATGGTTTGCTCTGCATAGTGACAGACTCGCTTATGTTCTAGATACGGCTCTAACCAGAAAAGAAGAGTTCCTGATTCTGCACCTTCTGAGAGGTTCTTTCGTGACTTTTTAGGCTGCTTTCTGGCCATGTTCAGTATTTCCAAGGGAGGTTGTCAGCCAGTCAAAAAAGAGCGGTAATATCTGTTTTCCTCTACTTGGAAAAAGTATGATGCAGTTTAGGGTGTTTTTTATTTCTCCTAGAAGTGCATTTTCGGCACTTGATGTATAGGAACCTTCATTAGTTTCTATATTATTAGACTTATGAGGAATTAGGGTACCCCGACCACCCCCCGACTGGGGGGCGACCAGTGGCCGACCGACCCCCGCTAGGTGGCTCGTTTGCCCCGACAGGTTTGCATCATACTTTAAAGGAATTAGCTTTTTTTCCAGTTCTTTGATATTGATAAGCCCCATGAAAAAGTTTTCACCCTCAACCCCTTCTCCATGATAAAGAAGTTCATACACGTATTGAAGCCCTACCCTGCCTCGCTTTACAGCCATGTATTCAAGATCAACGAGTCTTTGAAGGTGGATTTTTAGTTGAGTATCACCACAGCCTACATATTCTCTTATCTCTTTTCGGGTAAGCAGGACAGAACTTTTATCTACCTCTTTTTCTTTACAAACGATTTTAACCATTTCATATACATCCTTAAGAATATTCTGTGTCTGAGGAGGGAGTTCATCCAGACTATGGCCTAGTACTTCACTGGCAAGTTCTCCAGCTAGTTTTATATCCTCAAGAGTAACTTCTACATAATTACCTAGTTCTATATCCTTTTTTAAGGGGCGTTGGTATTGATGCAGAAAAGCGATGGTCTCAATTAGGTTTAAGTATTTCATTTGGTCACGACGTGCCCTGTGTTGTTCGGCGTAAAAGGTAAGGTCATTGCTAAAAGGGTTATGGACGGCCACAGGTTTTAAGAGTCGTTGGGCATTTTGATGGAGTTTAAATATCTCTTTTGCTTTTTTGGATTGACGCTTGCCTTCAAGAGTTCTGGCAAAGCGTTGTTGTTTAAGAATAGCGGTGGTTTGAATTTTACTTTCATCCACATACAATACAAAGCAACGGTTTAATAGTTCAGGATCAGTGTCTGGGCGAGTGGTGGTAAGGAGCAGTGCTGTTGGGCCTTCCACATGGTATTCTTGAGTGGTGAGTTTTCCTGTGTCGGGGTCTTTGCCTGTGCTTGCGATGTCGAGCCCCTTCTCGGAGATGAGAAGTTTTAAGGAGTAGCTCGCTTTCTCGGCTCCTTCTTCTTCGGCGATGGCAAGGATCTTATGCTTTAAGTGACTCTCTCCCATGTAGAATAAGGATTGACCAGTCATGGCGGAATAGCTGACGACTTCTTCTTTGGGCATGAACTTAAGCACAGTATTCATAAGAGCGGTCTTTCCTGCACCTGAGGAGGATTGGATTATAAGGCCTAAAGGATCGCTTGTTTTTCGGGAAGTGGCGGCGAGGTATTCAACAAGCTTATTGGTTTCTTCTCCGACATATCCGCAGGTTTTAAGGTGGTGCTTGATGTGTGTCATTAAGTTTGGAGACTGTAAAAAGGCAAGGGCTTTCTCCTCTTCCTCTTTGGGCATGAGGTAAACTGCTTCTTTTTTATCACTTTGAATGAGTTCTTCTTGTAGCTGTTCGAGTTTAAGAAGGAGTTTGCATAGGTCTCGTTTGATAACCTCACCTTTAATGGAGAGTTCTTCAGAAGCCTTTAATACAAAGCCCTCACGGTGTCGATTATTGTAGAACTCAACGGTGTCAAGATACATGGTAGTTCCTACCATGACTCGAAGGTTTACTTTTAAGTGATCGTGGTTGGTGTTTTTCTGTAGGCCACGGATGCGGTAGTCACGATTACCTAAAGTGATGTGGTAGTCTTCACCTTTCAAGGTACATTGGATTGGCTCCTTTGGTTTTGACTCTGAGGGTTTGGGTTGTTCTTCTAGTTCTATTGCTTGAGTGGGTTTGCCGTGGCCGATGAGTTCGGCTCGTTTGATGAGAAGATCAAGGGCTTCTTTGGCTGGGGTCTCAGATGTTAAAGATTGAATAAACTCGTTGGCATCTTGACCTATGGGGAACTTGAGGCGAGAACTGTTGATTCCAAGGGCGATTAGTTTAGAGGCCAAGGATAAAGCGGACTTGTCGCCTGCGTCGTCTTTATCGTAAGCGATGATTATTGATTCTACTTCTTTAGTGGCAAGGGTTTTGAGCATGGGTTCGGTCAGACCATTGGTTCCGTAGCTTGTGGTTACATTTCTAAAGCCATGACTATAAAAGGATAAAGCATCGATGATGGATTCGCAGAGGATGAGGGTTTTATTTTTAAGAGCCTCTGGGTTAAAAAAATGAGTGTGAGGTTTGGGTAAGTAAAGGTGATAGACTGTGCCTTGTCGAAGATGATCGTTTATTTTTCGACCGTAGATGTTTTGTACTGTGCCTGATGTGTCGATGATCGGGAAAGTGATACATCCGTTAAAATGGCCATGGCCTGTGGTGCGGATAAGGCCTGATTTTTGAAGGGATTCACGGGAGTAGGAGTTTTGAAAAAGTGTGGTGGAAGCTTTATCGGCGTAGCCTATTTTAAAGTGCTTGATTAGTTCTAGGTTATCGATACCTCGGGACTTTAAGTATTCGAGAGCGGTCGGGGTTTTGAGTAAGTATTTGTGGTAATGAATGACTGCTTCGTTGAGTGGGTTTGATGTGTTGGACTGGCTTCCGAATGGGTGACCGTTTAAAATGGCGACTCGTTTGACGGCTTCGGGGAAAGTAAGGTTTTCTTGTTTTTGGAGAAACTGGAAAATATTGCCTTTTTCTCCACAGCTAAAGCAATGGTATATTTTCTTTTCGGGGTTAACCGAGAGGCTCGGGGTTTTGTCCTCGTGCC
>CAZLBO010000276.1:0-4006 GCA_964557725.1 uncultured Bifidobacteriales bacterium
GCTATCAATCTCTCCCCCTGAGGCTAACTCTCCTGCGATGGCTTGTTCATACCTACTATGGCTCCACAGGCTGTCAGCCCAGTGCTGATATTTGTCTACCTGTTTGTTGTATTTAGTAACGGTATAATCATACCAAAACCAAGCCATAATCGCATCAACAGCAACATAAGCTACCCCTCTCGCATAATTAAAATTACCCCCTACATAACCTTGCCCTAGGCCAGGAATAATAAGAGACATAAATAACGCCTTCTTTGGAGATTTATATCGTCCCTTCATATCATCAATGGTATTGATTTTTGAGTTGTAATATACACCAGGTTTTTTCTTTTTTCGTTTCTTCTTTTTCTTAACCACAACACTTTTTACTTCATCCTTAAGCGGAGGAGTACTATCAACTTTTACTATTGAATCCATCACTACAAGGGAATCAGAAGTACTCAAACTATCCGTTTGTGTCACAAGACTATCTGGTTGACTGAGACTATCCGTTAAAGTATCTACACTCGCAGAAGGCTTGGAGGAGTCCATAGGCAAAGCCCCTGAAGAGTCTTGCTCTGTTGCCACAATTAAGGGAATACTATCAGAAACCACTGGGGAAGCAGAAACTTTTAAAACCGTATCAATAGGTGAAACAGCCTCTTGAGACCACCCCAAGGACACAAATAATAAAAAGCCGAATTTAATAAGAAGATTTTTCATAGGCCTACAGAATTTTAGGAGGAATATACAAATTCAAACAAGATGAACCAGAATATTTAGAGGAGTTAAATATTATTAAGTCCTAACACATCAAACATAGAGTACATGCCTTGTTTTTGCTTAGATAAGAAAAGGGCTGCCTGAACGGCCCCATTCGCAAAGATAATTCTATCTTGAGCTAAATGAGTTAACTCCACTCTTTCCCCTTCTCCAGCATACATGACAGTGTGGTCTCCCACAATGCTTCCCCCTCTAATGGCATGAAAGCCAATTTCGCCTTTTTTGCGTGCACCTACAATTCCCTCACGGCCATAAATGGCTTTCTCACGGTAATCGAGTTCTCGACCACGTCCAATCGCCTCACCTAAGCCAATTGCTGTGCCACTAGGCGCATCTTTTTTATGTTTATGATGCCCTTCTACAACCTCAATGTCATAATCCTCACCTAAAGTCCGAGAAACAATCTCTGTGACTTTAAATAGAACATTCACACCTACGCTCATATTAGGAGATAAAACAAGAGCTATAGAATCGGAAAACTGCTTAAGGCTTTCCTTTTCTTGAGAAGAAAAACCTGTGGTTCCAATCACTACCTTTGCCTGATGCTTTTGAGCAATCTCTAGGTTTTTTAAAGTTGGACCAGGAAGGGTAAAATCAATAATCACAGCGTCTTTTTCAATCACTTGATTTAAGTCATCCACCAATGTGATGCTTTTTTCTTTCCAAGCACGCACCTCTCCTACCGCAGTAGAGCCTGGTGCTTCCACCAAGCCGATGACTTCAACCTCTTGACTTTTACTTTTGCAAGCTTCAAAAACCATACGTCCCATACGGCCTGAAGCTCCCAATACAATTATTTTAATCGTTTCCACTTTATAAACCTATTGATCTATGCGTTGGTTTTTTCCGATTCATCACTGATAACCCAAAGCTTAACTTTTACGTTAATGTCTTGGTGTAATTGAATCTTAACACTATACATTCCAAGATTTTTAACAGGTTCTTCTAAAAGAATTTGTTTTCTCTCGATGGCAAAGCCACTTTCTTTTAATTTGTCTACAATCTCTTTCTGAGTCACAGAACCGTATAATTTTTCGCCTTCAGAAGTTTTAGCCGCAATAGTGATAGAAATATCATTAAGTTTTGCTGCCAATGCTTCCGAAGCATTTCTTTCTTTAAGATAAACCGCTTCTGCTCTGCTTCTATCGGTTTCCAAAAGCTCTAAGTTTCTGGGTGTGGCTAAAGAAGCCAATTGTTTAGGAAAAAGAAAATTCTGTGCATAGCCACTTTTTACTTTGACGACGTCCAAGGCATTTCCCAACCCTTTAATATTTGATTTTAAAATTACTTCCATTTTTTCTACCTCCCACCTTCGGTGGATTTTGCTTTGTTAAACTCGAACCATGTATTCAATAGTCCAAGAGTGATAATAATCAATTTTATACTTTCTAAGTAATTGAAAGATAAGATTAATAATATTAAAAAAAAGTTAAAATAGGTGCCTAAATTACGTTTTGAGTACCTCTGCCAAAGAATTTTTACTCCTCTGAAAAAATACAGGGGTAAAATGGCCATTAATAGGGTAATTGAGAAGGCCAAGGGAAAAGAATAATCATAATGACTCCCATAAAGCATCCCCACAAAACCACCCAAAACAAACCAAATCAACCCGTCATTCAAACGAATCTGAAATAAATCCTTGAGAGTCAGCATAGGCTGTCCCTTTTCTTTAATTTTCGATAAAATAATTGCTCCAACAATCAACCGAAAAGAAAGCTCGTGAATCAACATCCCCACTAAAATAGAAGGAATGCCCGCTGGAGAAATAATGGAAGAAAGTACTCCCATCATATTTTGTAAAACCCCTAATTTAAGGGCATCTTGAAAGAGGCTTTCGACCAAGGTGTAAAGACTTGGCTGGGTATAATAGACCAAGCCCAATAATAAAAGAGGAAGATGCGCCGTAAAATAAATAAATGACCAAGGCTTTTTTTGAATCGCCCCCCAAGCAATCACCCAACCAGGGAGTACGTAAGTCCCTAAAAAGAAGGCCAGAAAAAGGGGCATCCACTTTTCACCACTCCAATTACTAAAAAAAAGGCCTAATATAAGCAGGGGCAAGCCCAACACAATAGACCAGTTCTTGCGAATAGCGTAATAATATACAATGGGAAAATAAGCGTAATACATGGTGGCATAAGCCATTATGGCCACCAGAACTAACAAAAATAACATTTAAAAACTTCCCCCCATAAAGGGGGGGTAAGCAATTACCTCATATTAGTGGCAACGTATGGCAATAAAGCCACTGTTCGAGCTCTTTTAATAGCCGTCGCAAGTTGTCTTTGATAATAGGCAGAAGTACCTGAAATACGACGAGGAATAATTTTTCCACGTTCATTAATAAATCGTTTCAAAAGTTTGTCGTCTTTATAATCGATGTACTCTACTTTGTTTTCTGTAAACCAGCAAACTTTTTTCTTTTTAATTCTTTCGTTCATCATAGCTTAACCTTCCTTTACTTCTTCCGTTGATTTTTCTGCTACTTTTTCAGCAGTTTTTTCAACAGTTTTTTCACTTTCAACTGATTCTTCTTTTACCTCATCAGAAGGAACACCCCATGGAGCGTCAACAACAGACAACCAACGAAGTACGTTTTCATTAATACGGAATCCCTTTTCTAAGGCAGCAGGGACAGCAGGTTCACCTTCATAATAAAAAACAGCGTACTCACCATGTGATCGGCTATTGATTTTATAAGCTAATCGCTTTTTACCAATTTTATCAATTTTTAAAACTTTGCCACTGGCATTGATTTTCTGTTCAATGGCATCAAATTCTGAGTCGATGGCTTCATCGGGAATCATGGAATCTATGATCACGAGAGTCTCGTATAATCGGGACATTTAGTCTCCTTTGGTCAAAAAAAGGCTTCTAAGTTTTTTAGAAGCAGGAAATGAGCGACAAGGGTAGCAATCCCTTTCCAAAAATGCAAGGGGAACTCGCCAGCTCCCCCTCATTTTCTTCGTTACTTTTCCCCTTGAGTATCTGGATACACTTCGGGGGAAAGTGCCTTGAAACTAAGGGAGATCTGGCGAGTTCCCAGTTCTGAAGAGGGAGTGGTTTCTTTGGGTTTGGATATGCGCTTTGAGGGAAAAGGGCTTGAAACTAAGGGAGATCTGGCGAGTTCCCGGTTCTGAAGAGGGAGTGGTTTCTTTGGGTTTGGATATGCGCTTTGAGGGAAAAGGGCTTGAAACTAAGGGAGATCTGGCGAGTTCCCGGTTCTGAAGAGGGAGTGGTTAAA
>CAZLBO010000277.1:0-3967 GCA_964557725.1 uncultured Bifidobacteriales bacterium
CCTCGGCAATGTCCCGGAAGCCCAGCAAACCCCTTAATTTTTAAGTTTCCGGCTTCCCATGAAACAGGAATCATTTCTTTAAAGATGCTTAGTCCAAATATTTGGCCGACACGCGCCTCTAAATGCCCTTTTAAATAAGAAACAACTATTTTATTTTGATCTAATACTTTAAATGAAACCTCAGGATGCACTAACGCCAACCGCGTAATTAACTTGAGAATTTTGCGAATTTCACCTGTTGCACTACCCAGAAACTTTTTTCGAACAGGAATATGCTGAAATAAATCACGTACTTGGATAGTTGTCCCCACGCTACGGCTAATTTCTTGCCGGTCTTTTTCAATTCCATCGGACAAAGTCAGCGAAGTTCCTGTTTCTTCTCCCTCAAATCGAGACTCTAAAATTAAATCGGCCACCGAAGCAATACTCGATAGAGCTTCTCCTCGAAAACCCATGGATTGCACAGAAAACAAGTCATCTACCACTTCAATTTTTGAGGTGGCGTGGCGTTTCCATGCCAATTCTAAGTCTAAAGAGGGAATCCCTTTGCCATCATCAGAGACTTTAACGAGTTCCTTGCCCCCCTCTGCAAGGGTAATCACTATCTTTTCGGCTTGGGCATCTAGTGAATTTTCGACAAGCTCTTTCACCACACTGACAGGGCTTTCAATTACTTCCCCTGCAGCTATTTTATTAATTGTCTCACTAGATAAAAGCTGAATTCTTTTTGTGGTCATAATTTTAGCCAAAAACGTATTTAATAGTGATTTCTCCTATGAATTCACTACGAATCCTTTGAGCAAAGCTGTCAAGTTATATAAATTTGGTGGCAAAATGAACTAAGAATTGTAATTTTTCCGAAAATTTAAGGGGAACCTATTATGTCCAAAATCTTTAAATCGCTTCTATTTCTTTTGCTACTCAGTAGCCCACTTTTAGCGTGGGACAGTGATGGCGATGGAATCCCTAATAAATATGACGAATGCAAAAAAGAGCCTGAGGATTTTGATGGCTTTCAGGATCAAGATGGATGCCCAGAACCCGATAATGATAAAGATGGTGTTCTCGACGATAAGGATAAATGTAACCTTCAACCCGAAGATAGAGATGGCTTTCAAGATGATGATGGATGCCCCGATCCTGATAATGACAAAGATGGAATCCTCGATGTAAAAGATAAGTGTCCTTTAAAGAAAGAGGATTTTGATGCCTATCAAGATATGGATGGATGTCCCGATCCTGATAATGATAAGGATGGAATTCTTGATGTTAACGATAAGTGCCCTATGGACGCAGAAGACAAAGACGGTTTTCAAGACACTGATGGATGTCCTGACTTTGATAATGACAAAGATGGAATTAAGGACAAACAAGATAAATGCCCCAATGAATCTGAAACCTTTAATGAGGTAGATGATGAAGACGGTTGCCCTGATTTAGGCATACTACCCATAGAAAAAAAGAAGACCTATAAAGATGTCGCCTTTAGAATAGGTACTGGAGATCTTACTTTTGAGTCCTTTCGCTCTTTAGATAGCTTAGCTCAAAAGCTTACTATTTTTAAAACGATTAAATTAAGAGTTCACATCTTTGCAGAGTTCACCAAAGATGTTGAGAACTCTTTAAATATTCTTTCGACTCAACAAGAGGGGCTCATCAATTACCTCGTTTCAAAGGGTGCTATGAAAGAACAATTTATTCCTATCGACTACACAATAGAATGGTATGAGTCTGTAAAAACTTCTGAATGGGACCCCAATGAATCAAGAAAGCCTGTAATTAGAGTTGTTGATCCTTCTGAACTCATTCCCACAGAAGCAACACCAACACCACCTGCTGATTCCGTGGATTCCGCAGTGCCAGAGAGCCCTTAACCTTGGGTTTAATCACTCAAACAAAATGGACACTAACAATCTTATTGTCCATTGCTCTTGCAACAGGAGTTTCTGCCAAACAGAAAAAAAAACCAAAGGCAATGTTAGGAATCACCTTTGTAGATGTGATGCATAACCAACTGCCTGCAAACTTCCGAATCAAGAGCATTTCTAATGCCGTTCAGGTACAACAAGTCTTCCCTAAAACCTCTGCTTCACAAGCAGGACTCAAACAGGGGGATTATCTATTTTCTATCAATGGAGCGAATTTAACCAGCCGGTCTGTATTATTCGACACTATTCTCTCTAAAACTGTGGGGGATGTTGTTGAACTTACGATTGGTCGAGGTCAAAAAGTATTCAAACAAAAAATGGCACTCTCTCCTAGGCCTGATGACATGCAAGCTTTTACAAAATTATTAATAGGAAGTGATGCTAAAGAGCTTCAAGGAAAATATTATTCAAACAAACAAAAAAGTTTAAAGAAACTACAGGGAAAGGTGATTCTTTTAGACTTTTGGGCAACTTGGTGTGGCCCCTGTTTAATGACTCTCCCCCATCTTGAAACCTTATACAGAAAGTACAAAGACCAAGGTGTCGTTATTATTGGAGTTAGCTCTGAACCATTAAAAACTCTTACTCAATTTCAAACAAGCAATAAACTATCCTACCCTTTATTTAATGACATTTCTCGACTTTCTGCACAAAACTACAATGCCTATGCATACCCCACATTAGTTTATATCGACAAATCAGGGATCATCCAAAGAATAGAATCAGGTGCCCACGATATTCATCATATAGAATCTCGACTCAAAGAACTGCTGGGAAGGCAATAAGCAATGAACAAATCCGCACAAGCAAAAGAACTTTTACTCGATAGAGATGCCTGTATTTCTTGTGCAGGTTGTGTAGGGCTTTGTCCTCATTTTGCATTGGATATGTACCAAATAGACCTTCAAATCTTTCAGGAAAAATGCACCTATTGTAATATATGCGTCAGTGTTTGCCCGGTAGGAGCGTTAAAAATTGAAAAAAAACTTTGATATAATCATTATAGGAGCTGGCCCAGGAGGTAGTATTTGTGCAAGAGATTTATCTCGCAAAGGGTATGATGTTTTATTAGTCGAAAAAAGACCTGTTGTGGGGATTCCTGTCCGTTGTGGAGAGGCCACAGGGGCTAGAGAAAGGCTTTCTGACTTTGTTTCTATCAATGAAAGCTATATTGAAACAGATATACACGGTATTATACTTCACTCTCCAGGGCTTTCGACTCAATACGACAAAAGTGATGTCGGCCTAATGCTTGACCGATCCATATTTGATGCAGACCTAGCAGAACAAGCCAAGGAGGCTGGAGCTGAATTGTGGTTAGATGCCAGAGTCACAGATGTCCTTCCCGTTGCGAATAACAAGCGTGCTGTACGAATTACATACCAAGGACAAGAGGACGAATACACGGCTTCTATGATAGTAGGAGCGGATGGAGTAGAATCCCTCAGTGGACGATGGGCAGGACTAAAGTCCGTACAACTCGCTCCCAAAATATGTTCAGCAATTGAGCTAATTTTAGATGGAGAAGATGAGCATCCTCACCACCTCTCTTTCTGGTTAAGGCACCCAGGAATTAAAAAAGGTTATGTATGGGTCTTTCCCAAAATAAAATCTAAAACTCTCAACGTAGGCTGCGGCACCATTACTCCTAGCCATAAGGCACCTAATATGATGGAAGTCGCCTTAGATTTTAAGGAAAAATACTTCCCAAATAACAAACTTCTCAAGACTCATGGAGGGGCAGTACCAGTAAGTGGTATACTTAAAGAATCGGTTACGGATCGTTTTTTATTAATCGGAGATGCCGCACATCATACAAATCCACTCACTGGTGGGGGAATTGCCAGCGCCATGTACGCAGGTGAAATTGCCACCCAATGGATAGATAAAGGCTTTAAACAAGGAGATTTATCTCGTTCCTTTTTAAGAGACTACGAAGTGGATATTTGGAAGCGATTTGGAAAGAGCCATCGGAGAGATGCTAGGATTCGAGACTTTTTATTTGGATTAGATGATGAAAACCAAGATATATTCCTCAA
>CAZLBO010000278.1:0-3958 GCA_964557725.1 uncultured Bifidobacteriales bacterium
TCAGATTCTGAAATTAGGGAATACCTTGATACTTACGAAAACCCTAAATATAAAATTAGCAAAAGTGACATTCAGATGAGAAAAAAAATCATAGCATTTACTGTGAATGAAAAATTTATTTATGAGCGTGATTACAAAAAGATGGGTAAATATATCTATGATTTGAGACAAATAAGAGGGATATTGTCTACAAATCGGGAGATTAATTTTTTGCTAATACAAAAAATACCCGATATTGATTTTTTGCTATATCGTAGTGCTATTCTTGATTTCAAACCTAGAGGAGGACCGTTTGAAGTGGTTTTATATATTATCCTGAAACTAAGATGGGTAAAAAGATGAGCAAAAAAAAAGAATATGTACAGTTAGCTTATGTACTTAGGCCTAAATCAACTTTGAAATGGTTGAAAGGTTTTTTGAGTTCTTATTCGGAAATGAATAAAGAAGTAAAGAAGCTTTTTCTTGATTACTTTAAAGATATCGAAGAGCGATATAGCGGCGATCTTCTTTCATTAATAAAAAAAGAACTTCCAGACTCTACATTTAGAATTTACCATAAAGAAATGGAAGAAAAATTTAGTGCTGATTCTTCGTATAGTCTTTATGAGCATAAGTTAAAGAAAAGATTTAGAGAAGGTGATAGAGATTATTCTAAATTATCTTCAAATGATATAGCTCGTTTAATAATTAAAGAATATGGGCTGTCAAGAAATGAGGTTTCTCCAAGAATGATTAATCTTATTGATTCGCATAAAAGTTCGATAAATATGATTTTGCGAGATATAGATACAATTAAAACAAAAAATACTTATTTTAAGGATCTATTGAAAGCTATGAGAAAATTATAACAAAAAGATATAGTATAAATGAAAATAATAATAATACAATGCTTGTTACACCTGACATTTTGCTCCGACAAATCAAAAATATACTGGGAAGGCCGAATTTCTCGAAAGACTCCAAAAACGAGAGTGCCCGTCAATAGCCGCTTTATCTGAGGAACTAAAGATTCCCAAACTAGCCAGTCTCTTTCAGCCTGCGTTGAGGCTACACTCCCGCCTCACTCCCCCAACATCCGCAGGTAGTCCTTTTGACTTTCTAAAACCATTTCGGCAATCAGCCTTTTAAAGGAATCATCGCTTTTAGGTTCCACCTGACTTTTTATAATGGAAGTTATATAATCATACCTTCTCATAGGAGGGATGATAGTGACAACATATCCCTTTTGTAATAAAGCTAAGTTCATGATAAGCCGAGCCGTTCTTCCATTTCCATCAATAAAAGGGTGGATGTCAACTAGCTCCTTGTGTAATAAAGCTGCATATTCGACAGGGTGATGTTCTTATGCCCGTTTCTCATTGATTTGTTTTTGTAACTCATCAATTCTCTTTAATAAACTATTCATTTTTATCCTTGAGCTTAATCTTGAGAAGAAAAGGCATTTTTCATTCCTTTACTCAGATGTATTTTACCTTGGCTATCAACTATTAAGACTTCCAATGTAGAATCTTTTTTCACCTTTTGGAGAACCACTTTTACAGGGAAAAGAAAGAAGTAGGTTGCATAAAAGTCTGCTAACATTCCATTTTTGGCTAACACTGTAACGCTTTGTTTATCTGAAATAGGCTCCCCTGTATTGCCATTGATCAAATGGTGGATGCGTTTACCCTTTTTAAAATAAAAAACCTCATAATCTCCTGAGGTGGCAATTCCTTTGAGCAAAGGGTTGTTGTTCTGAAGGATTCCTAGGTATTGATTGTGAGTCGCTCTAGGATGCTGAATGCCAATAGTCCAAGCCACGCCTCTTTTATTATGTCCATTTGAATGAAGATCGCCTCCTGCATTGATTAAGTAGTTTTTTACCCCTTGTTGCTCCAGAAAGTGAGCAAGTTGCATAATACCATAGCCTTTGCTGACACAGCCTGTGGTTAGATGTAGGGAGTCTACTTTTAAGGAGAGGGTGTGTTGAAGAGTGTCGTAATCATAATAGGACGATTGGAGGAGGCGGGCGATAGAATCTTGTATAGAAGGGGTTAAGTCTAGGCGAGATGAATCTTCGGAAAGTCGGTGTCGATACACCCATTCTCCAGCCCCTAGTTTTAGAGGGGATAACTTGTTTGAGCTTCCCTTTAATTTATTTAAATAAAATTTTACCAATCGATGGAGGTGGGGAGAGAGCTTGACAGAGGTTCCTTTTGGGGAATGACTTAAAATGTAGAAAGGGTGACTTTTGTTTGTTTCTGTAAACACAGCATCCATTTCTGCTAAAATAGAATCAATTCCTTGTTTAACTGTGATCTCTGAAGAAGAGCCTTTTGACCAAGTGATTTCAATAAGGGAATGCAGGCCAAACTTTTCAATAAAGAACCAATCCTTTTTTGAAGAAGAATTTAAAGCCTTAGAATTAAGGTTTGAAGTATATTCATTTTTCGCCTTCCAATTTCGGTAGAATCCGCCTCCAATTAAAAAAAGAATAAGGGCCGAGCCAATGAGATAGCGTTTATTAAGAGGAGGCATCATTAAGTATCGATTTGAAGAAGTTTATGGGGGTTAGTTTCACCCATCACCAATTTAATTTGGGAGGGTTTAATTTTTAAGTGTTGTGCACATAAGGTAATTACCGATTTGTTTGCTTTGCCTTTGACTGGGGCAGTATGTACCCAAACCTTTAAGCTCCCATCAGGCATTTCTTCTACCTTCTCTTGTTTGGCCTTAGTTGTAACCTTTAACTTGAGACGCATGAGAACGAGTGACTTTAGCTGACGCGTTTAGTGGTCGGAAACTGTGATGTTTCTGGTTGGCTAGGCTTAGTCGCTGTTTTGAAATCTAAAGATTCTTCCGTAGAAGTGAGGCCTTCTTCTTGTTCCATAGTGTTGAGCCAATCTAACTGACTACGCAAAAAGTTTTTAAAGCGAATAAAATATTTTGATTTTTGACTTTCTAAGGTATAGATTTCAGACCTCAAATGATTAATTTGCTCTTTGTATTGTTTGTATTCTCCACTCGCATTCAGCTTGGCCTCTTGAATAATCAGCTGGGCTTCTTGTTCGGCAGCCTTTCGCTTTTCCTCTAAAGTTGTCTGCATCGTGAGGACAGAATCTTGTAAAGTTTTTTCAATCATCTTAAAGTGTTTTAACTTTTCGTCAGAAAGATTGAGTCTTTCTTTAAGGCTCGTATTATCCTTTACTTGCTTTTCTAGTTCCTTGGCAATAGATTCCAATGCCGCGCGAACTTCTTCGGGGTTATATCCCCTAAAGGATTTTGAAAACTCGAGTTTCCGAATATCAATGGGAGTAATCACAAGTGACTCCTTTACCTACCAAAAAAAAGATGAACAACCATGTTACCAGCAAGTTTAACTCCCACAATAGCGATGATGTATGTGAAGCTGATCCCATTAAAAGAAGGAATTAGTTTGTCGACTAAGTTAACGACAGGGTTTGTAAAATCTTTGATCTTAAGAAACCAACCAGTTGCTTCGTAATCTGTTAAAAAGTTTTCTACTACCCACCTTGCTATCAGCAAGAGACAATAAAAGGTGATTAAATTGTTTAAAAGAAATGACATGTTTTTACCTCAGTCTGGGTCCAAATAATTCTGTTCCTATACGAATATAATGACTTCCTTCCTCGATTGCGACATCAAAATCATGACTCATGCCCATCGAGAGAGTTTTAAGAGAAGAAAAGGCTTTATTCTCAGAACTTTGACTCTTTATTTCCTCTAAGAATTGAGAAAGTACCCTAAAACTCTGCCTCGCCTTATCAAGTGAGGGGGAATGAGGCCCAATAGTCATCAATCCTATAATCTGTACACTTTTAAGCGGAGGGAGTTTTTTTATTTCTTCTAAAAAGGTCTGGGGAGAAAAACCAAACTTAGAGGCTTCACCCGAGGTGTTGACTTGCAAAAAAACCTTTTGAGTCAGGTTGAGTTCAGAGCAAATAGTTTCTACTCGGGC
>CAZLBO010000279.1:0-3946 GCA_964557725.1 uncultured Bifidobacteriales bacterium
TATGAAAGGTTTTTAAAAACAAAATCTCCTAATTTATTATACATGGTACTTATTTTTGGTTTCATTCATGGCTTTGGCCTCTCCACTCGATTACAGCAATTACCCTTAGGAGAGGATAGTATGAGTATTCTTTTCCGAATCATATCATTTAATATAGGGGTTGAATTAGGACAAATTACTGCTCTTGTAGGTATGCTACTTTTGGTAAATTTGTGGAGAAAGAATAAAACCTTTAAACAATTCGATATTATTTCGAATAATGGGTTGATTGTGGTTGGATTTTTATTGTTTCTATTTCAATTACATGGTTATTTACACACTAAATATCCTGATGAAATGGGGTTTAGTGACGACTTGCACGATCATGCACATATAAAACAGTTGATTGAGAAGAAAGTGAAAAAAGAAATGGGGCAAGAATCTTACCCTCAAATTGAACACGATAGTTTTTAAGGTGAACCATAAAAAAGGAAAAAAAATGAATAAAAGAATAATTTTTAGCATTCTCATATTATCAGCATTGAGCGTTATTCATGCTGGTCCAGGGGGGGGACACTCCCATTCTCATGGGCATTCTCACGAACATAAGAAAGAGGTGATTTCTGTATTACCTGAAAGTAGTGTTGAAGTTGTAGCGGCAAACTGTGCCTATATTTTAGCTAAAGTGGGTAAGATTGATAAGAAATGGAAAAAGGCTAAGCTATTAAAGTTAGAGAAAATAAAAGCAGGAGATTCTTTTCAATGGAAATCTTCATTTAAGGTTGAGGAATCGGGTAGCCAGGAAAAAAAGACTCTTTATATCTTTTTACAGACTGATGGCAAATATGTGGCGGGGAACTTTACTGGAAAGTAAGGCTATCGTCAAATATTAAGAGAAAAGGAGAGGGCACTTTACTGCTTAGTTAGTTTAAAATGAAGTGCTCTTTTATTTTTGTGATTTTTATTGAAATTTTTCACGAGACCATAAATATTAATGGAATTTCTTTGAATTATTTTTATCTTCTCATCAAATTGTCTTAAATTGTTACAATCTAACAGCAAGGAATGTCATGAAGTATTTATTAATTAGTTTAGCGTTATGTACCAGTTTTTTAGTCTCTTGCGGTAGTTCTACTACGGGAAGCGATTCCGGAATAACCGTCATAGGTACCGTTGTTCCCACCGATGCTAAAATTCAGTTCGTAGTTGGTCAAGATACTACTGAAATCTCCATTGATAATGAGGGTAACTTTAAATATGCAATGGAACCTGGTCGAGGCCAGTTTGTGATTTCTGCAAAGAAGTTTAAAACTTATCGTACTTGGTCTACCTATACGCTTGATGGAACTTATGATTTAGGGCTAATAGAGCTAAGCGATATTCCTTTTCCTATTTTATCTATTTCTAAAAATACTAATTACGACCAGAATGAATATTTATTCACTATATACTTTAATGAAAAAATGGATGAGTCTTCACTAAAGGCCGTTTCAACAGAGCCAGCAATTGAAGGTGACTTTGTTTGGAATAGCACTTTTACTCGTGTGCAATTCTTTCCTCATCCCTCTTTTTCTGATACGACAGAGTTAACAGTTAAAGTGAGTGACAAAGCTCAAACGGCTTCGGAAAAAGGCCAAGAATTTGATTATGAAAAATCATTTTCCTTAGAGGCGATGCGCATTATCGGTTCTTACCCCGTTTCTCAAACCATTGATTTCTCTCGTAGTCGGGAAGCATATCTTAATTTCTCTGTAGATATATTAGATTCTAATTTAGAAAAAGCCATTGAAAATTCTCTTGACCTCACTTTAGAGGTAAGAATAGTAGATGCAAGTATTTATATTATTCCTGAATCGGGATTTTGGCCAGAAGCGGTTACTTGCACACTTTCTGTGGCAGATACCTTATATTCAAAATCGGGAGAGCCGTTTATGGCGGATAATTATTACTGGATATTTACTACAGATTCAAGTGGAACCCAAAGCATAAAAAAACCAAAACCTTTGGTGGGTATAACCAAAAGAAATTCTTATTCTCAAAATTCCTACTTATTCTATTTGAGATTTTCTGAGAAAATGACTGATGATTCTAAAAAAGCAGTTTCTACTAACCTTAAAATTGATGGGAGTTATGTTTGGAAAAATAATAATACCTCTTTGTATTTTTACCCTGTTCCTGCTTTTAAAGACACTGCAATATTAGTGGTTAAGATAAATACTAAGGCGACCTCGGAATCGGGAACTTCATTAGAATTTTCGTATGAAGAAACATTTAAACCCAATAAACCAAGTGTTTCTAGTGCATATCCTCAAACTCAAACTGAGAACTTCTCTCCTACACGCGAAGCCTATTTAAGCTTTTCAGAAAATATGTCGAAGAATAATATAACGAAGGCCTTTAAGGTAGAACCTAAGGTCACTTTAAAAGTTCGAGTTGAGGGTAAGAATATTTATTTGTTACCTGAATCTGGCGCTTGGCCTAGTGACAAATTGGTTACGATTAGCTTAGTTGATACTGTGTATTCCACAGCAAGTTTACCTGTTTTTGTAAAAAATTATGTTTGGAACTTTACTACTTCTGGTGGGTCAAACTCTTCAACTAATTATCCCGAGCCTATTTCTCGGATTAATAAAAATACGATTTATTCTCAAAATCAGCAGTTGTATTCTATTAATTTCACTAAAGAAATGAAGGAATCGGTTCAAAAAAGTATTTCCACGGTGCCAGCAATTGATGGCTTTTTTGTTTGGAAAAATAATGGTCAAAGTTTGTATTTCTATCCTGTGCCCTCTTTTTTAGATACGGTTAGTTTAACCGTCAAAATCAAGAAGGGTGCAGAGTCTGTAGAAGGCACTGTTTTAGATGTTGATTTTGAAGAAACATTTATTCCTGCTTCTGTTCAAATTACATCTTCATACCCCAACACCAACACCTTTGGTTTTTCTAGTAGTCGAGAGGCTTATATTAGGTTTTCAGGTAAAATTTCTGATAAAAACCTTAAGGGTGTTATTACTGCTTCACCTGCAACACCTTTGAATTTACGAGTAAAAAACGATTATTTGTACATTAAACCAAAGTCAGGCTCTTGGGCTACTAATCAATCCTATACTTTAACATTGGCTGATACTATCCATAGCTTATCTGGAGATCCCATCTTTGTAGAAAATTATTCTTGGACTTTCTCTACAAGTGCCCCTTCTTCATCAGGAAATAATGCAGGAGTAGCTATTACACCTGTGAGTGGGGCTACAGATTTTAGCCTTACGGGTAATGTTTACGTTCGGTTGACATCTAACAGCTTAAACGTTAATCGAGTGAAAGAAGGCTTTAGTGTAACGGATGAAAAAGGAAATAAAGTTGGGGGTCGCTTTAATATGCAGGCTTCCTATTTTTACTTCTATCCTGCTAATTTAAAAATGGGTACTTGGTACAAAGTAACGGCCTTAAATTTAGACACCAATGGTGCGGTCATTGATACACTTTTAACATCAACTTTTAGAACGGCTCCTTTTACACTAGAGTCCGTTTCTCCTGCCAATAATTCAATCATGGAATCATCTACTAATTTTTTCTCTTTTAATTTAACGGGGCCAGTGGATAAGTTAGCAGTGGTGTCTTCTATGGAAGTATCACCTACTGGAGCTTATAGTTACTCTGTAAATAGTGATAATAAGATTATTACAATCATTCCCTTTTCAGGAGCTTGGGAGGCAGAAAAAGAATACACTGTAAAGGTTAAATCGAGTACTTTATTATCACTAACTGGTGACAGCATTGAACAAATTGAACCGGAGTACAAGTTTACTACACCAGCAATTAAGGTAGTGGATCATACACCGTTAAATAATATCACAAAGGTTTCTTCGTCATCAGATGTAGTTCTCAAGTTTAATACGATGATGGATACAGCAGCAACCAATGGCGCTTTTTCTTTAAAAGATGAGTCGGATGCCGATGTCACAGGAAA
>CAZLBO010000280.1:0-3942 GCA_964557725.1 uncultured Bifidobacteriales bacterium
CTCAATCGGTGGGTTGATTTCATATGGAGTATTTCAAATAGGACTTTTGCGAACATTTAAGTGTGACAATATAAATGGTTGTAATTCTTCTCCAATTTTATCTCCAAAAATGGCTGTTGCTGGGGGAGTTTCTCTTTTGGTTGTAGGCATAATAACTTTATATAAGGCTTCTACCCTTTCAAAGGACGAGAAAAGAGGGGTAGAGAAAGTCTATGAAAAGAAGAAAAAAATGGAAGCTCTTAAGGAGGGTGTGTTAACTCCTGTTATTGGTAGTAGGAATTTTAAAGATATTAGTATTCCTATATTATTTTCTTTTCATTTTTAAAAACAGTAATCGTAAATTTAAAATATAGCGTATTGTGAAATTTTGAAATATAAATCACCCCACCCTCGGCTTCCACTGGCATGCTTCTAAATCATAAACTCCCTTATCATTCATTACAACCCTTTCCTTTTTTAATAACCCTATTTGCAAATAGCCATGGGGGTCCATTGGTAAAGAAATTCTTCCTTGGCTATTAATTACTCGGTGCCAAGGCAGTTTCCTTTTTTCGGTGGAGGAGTGGAGGAGCCATGCCACTAATCGTGCCGCCTTGGGGTTGCCTGCGAGGGAGGCTAATTGTCCGTATGTGGCTACTTTGCCTTTGGGGATTCGGGCGATTAACTTTAAGATTTGGGCAGATAATGACGTAGGTGTTGAAGATAAATCAGTTTTCATCTTTAGAAACATAATATATTGTGGCTTTTCCAAGAGCTCTTTATGCTAGTTTCGTGTTCATTTTTCTATATTGTGGCAGGGAGTTAAAAGTGTATCTTCACTAAAAACAATATTAATGTTTATCTCAAAATCGAGAAGAAAATTTGTTAAAAAGATATCCTTAGGTGTTATAGCTTTTATGAGTTATGCGTTGACGAGGGATAAGAAGAAAAAGAATGACTTAACGGGAATCAAAAAAATGAGCAAATCCTTAGCCATCCTCTCTATTGAACCATTGGGCTTTCAGTGGAAAACAGCAGATCCTTTTTTGTTTTGTGTCCATCATAAAGACAATTATCCTTTAGGGAATGACGACATGGGGCCAATGGCTTCTCTTAAGGGGCGAAATATTGGTCAAGACTTTGAACTCAAAGACGGTTGGCGTATGTACCATGGAAGTAAAATACCGGGCTTTCCTGAACATCCCCATCGTGGGTTTGAAACAGTGACTGTTGTTCGTCAAGGGATGGTAGATCACGCAGATTCCTTAGGAGCCTCAGGGCGCTACGGAGCGGGTGATGTTCAATGGATGACCGCAGGAAAAGGGATTCAGCAATCAGAAATGTTTCCCTTACTCAATCGAGAAAAAGAAAATACTTTAGAACTCTTTCAGATATGGCTGAATTTGCCTGCAAAAAATAAGTTTGTAAAACCACACTTTAAAATGCTTTGGAATGATAAGGTGTCGATTTATACCTCTCAAGATGACAAGGGTAAATGTACTCGAATTGAAGTTATTGCAGGCTCAATTGATAAGGTAAAAGCGCCCTCTCCTCCCCCTGATTCATGGGCCGGAGACTCAAACAACCATGTTGCTATTTGGACGATTAAAATAGATGCCCATGGAGAGTGGGCTTTGCCTCCTGCGGAAAAAGGGATTAATCGAACTCTTTATTTTTACAAGGGGTCGGGGATAGAAGTAGAGGGGCAACCTGTTGAACCTTATCATGCGGTTGTACTTAAACCAGACGAAGCCGTTTCTCTCGTCAACGGAAAAGAAGAAGGACGGTTGTTATTGCTTCAGGGACGGCCAATTAATGAGCCTGTCGCACAGTATGGTCCTTTTGTAATGAATACGCAGGAGGAGATTGAGCAGGCATTTACTGATTTCAGAAAGACACAGTTTGGGGGGTGGCCTTGGTCAAGAAATGACATGGTACATTCTCGTCGGAAAGATCGTTTTGCCAAACATGCTAATGGAAAAGAAGAATTTCCTTCTGGTAAGTGATGGTAGAGATGTTAAAGTATCGATTCAATAAAAGACTAATTCTTCTTTTACTTTTTCCTATTTTGCTTTTTTCTCAATCGAGAGTTACAGGTAAAGTGGTTGCAGTAAAAGATGGTGACACGATTCATCTTCTTTCAAAAGCGAAAAAAATCAAAATCCGTCTTTACGGAATAGATGCTCCTGAAAAAAAACAAGCTTATGGAATAAAGTCAAAGCAAAGGCTATCGGAACTTGTGTTGGGAAAAAGCATTAGTGTTATTGCACATGGAAAAGATCGCTATGGTAGAACCATAGGAGAGCTTTATCTTTTGGATTCGATTTTTGTTAATCAGGTTTTGGTTAAAGAGGGCTTGGCTTGGTGGTATGTGAAGTATGCCAAAGATAATCAAGCTTTAGAATCTGCAGAAAAATCCGCAAGAAAAGAAAAGGTAGGTTTGTGGGAGCAGGATAGCCCCACGGCTCCTTGGAAGTGGCGAAAACTCAAGAGAAAAAAGTCTAAGAAACGTAGGAAAAATTACAAAAAAGGTAGGCCTTAATTGTTGATGATTAAAATTAAAATCGACTCTCTTTTTATTTTTATTTTTTTATCCCTATTTGTAACAGGTTGCCTTTTTAGTGAAAAAAGTGGTGACTCAAAAATAGGAGAGCCTATTGTTGATGTCGATGGGAGTTGGCCATGGGAGCCTAATCTTTATTCGTGGGATGGAACCCCAATCAAATCAGAAAATTTTCCGCTTAAGGGTTTGTATGATCTTATTTATTTTGATGGTCATAAGGTAGAAGGAACAGACTCTCCTCTCCTTCCTCCTGGGGAGTGGGACTACAATCAAACGAGCTTACTTGCTAATTGGCGAGGTTTTTCTTCCGCTGTGGGGAGTTTTAGATTACTTAAAGATAGTTTGGGAAATGAGTACGGTTGGAAGCTAAACAGGGCAACTGCGGAAGGGGTTTCGGTCACTGCTGTTATGGAGTCTTTTCATGGATCCTCTGGAGCGGATATTTTGGACTTCGGTCCAGAAGGTTCATTTGCCTCAACAGGAAACCCTCTTTATGGAAAGCCTGTAAATATGGGGGATGGGCCTGACGTTTTTCGTTATACAACAGGGCACTCAGCAGCCGCACGTTTAGGATCGAGTAAGACAGGGCATTTATGGGATAATGATTTAGCACTTATTGGCGAGAATAAAAGTAAACCTGCGGGGACTTATGAAGTCGTAACGACTACGATTCATACTGGACCAGGGAATGATCTCGTTTTTGTAAACAACTGGGAGCGTGCAGCTATTGATTTAGGGAATGGTCAAGATGGGCGCACAGATGCGACGGACCCTTTTGATGGACGAGATATTGTAGTTATAGGGAATAATGCCCGTGATTTTCGTGTATTTGGAGGTAAGGGGGATGACCTTTTTGTATGGCATTTGGATGAAGTTAATCAAGAACCAAATACATGGCTAGGCCCTAATTTTTTTGGAGGGGGTGGCTGGGGAGAAGCTCTTTACTCTGATTCAGAAAAGGATCGTTTAGTGTTGAATATTCCTTTAAGTACTCGTATAGTGACTCAGCCAGGAGATTCAAAGGCGGGCACTTTGCTTGTTTTTATTCAAAACAATTATGCGACGACAATAGACACACCTACCGAGAATGACCCTTCTGGTCGGTATTACATTTTGGCTCCTGAAGGAGAAGGCGGGCAGCGTACGATGACATTGCAGTACCAGTCTATTGATGGTCTTATTAATACGGCCTATTTTTATGTTACAGATGTTGAGGAACTCCAAATAGGTGTAGGAGGAAATGCAGAGGTATATGCTTTAGATGATATTGCAGGTACAGTTACACGAGACTCTAGTCTTTCTCCTGTGGCAGAAATCCCTGTGCGAAGTCAGTATGAAGGTTGGTTGGATAGCTATTAGGCTTTTTTTTAGTTTTTGAGTAGTGATAGAATTTGTGTTAT
>CAZLBO010000281.1:0-3900 GCA_964557725.1 uncultured Bifidobacteriales bacterium
GGGCTAATCTCAATTTTTCGAATTTAACAAATTCAAATTTAAATGATGCTTGTTTAATTAGCGCAAGCTTAAGAGGAGCGAACTTGACAAATGCACGCATGATGTTTGCTAATCTTTCGGGAGCTGTTTTGGAAGGTGCCGTTTTAACGGGGGCAAAAATATTTGGCTGGAAAACCATTGGCTGGCAGCCTGAAAATATTTGTTGTGATTATGTTTATACTGATATTGTGGGAAAGAAGCGCTTGCCCGCTCAAGATAGTTTTAAGCAGGGTGAGTTTTCTGAATTATACACTCAGAAACAACAAGTACTTGAAATTTATGAAGTTAATATTGCGACAGGCAATAGAAAAAGGTCTGTTAAGCCTAAAAATTAAGAAGTTATGGGGAATGACTCCTTAACCAAAGTTGTACTTGTTTCTTTACATTTTTCCGATCTCGATCGAGTGTGATGACATGGTTTGAATGGTTGAGAGCAATGAGCGCTTTGTCCTCCGAGGCGATGGCTTTTAATATTGTGACCGCCCCCTCAAAATGTGCTGTTTGATCATGGATACTGTGCAAGATTAATGTAGGGCAACAGACCTTGTGAAACAAAGGTTTGATTCTTGAAACACATTCGACCACTGTTTTAAGAGATTTAACGGGCATGGTGTGGTAGATAATGTGTTTTTTTGATTCTGTGGGGTCAAAAATAGGCCCCTTTCCTGTTTTGGGGATATTAGGCGTGCCATCGGGGAGGAAGGGAACAAGACGGTTCTCTTTTATTCCTCCAATTGTTTTGGGGGACTCAATAAAAGGTGCGAGCAAAATAAGTTGATGCACTTTTCTCCGACTAGCAAGGTGTAAGGCCAAAATGGCTCCATAGCTAAACCCGATAACAGAAACGTTTTCATGGGATTCACTGAGTTGAGAATAAAGCTCAAGCACTTGTTTAAAGTGATCTTCCCATGTATAGGGAATAAGATCATTAGGGGTAGTCCCATGACCATGTAAACGTATGCCGTAGCAAGTATATTTAACAGAGAGCTTTTCTGTTAGGACCTTCATTTCACGGGGGGAGGATCCCCAGCCATGTATCATGAGCAAGGCGTGCTTACCTGTTCCGACAACAAATGATTCGGCACCAAGAATAACCCCTGTATCGGGGTTTCTTGTGAATACTTTTTCTTTTTGGCGTTCAGAGAACATATGTTATAAAAGCATAGAAGGAGGGAGTTCTTTACGAGATTTGTTTTTCCGATAAAGCATTTTTTCTAATTTAGAGGTAACCGTTAAAAAGGCCTCATCCACGGAATCTGTAATTTTAAATAATTTCAAATCTTCCTTTCCTATCATTCCCATTTCAGCCAAGTATTCAAAGTTAATCGCTTTTGTCCAAAATTCCTTGCCATAAAGGAGGATTGTCATATCCTTTTTAACCTTTTCGGTTTGAATTAAGGTAAGTACTTCCATAAGTTCATCTAAAGTACCAAACCCTCCGGGAAAGACAATGAGTGCTTTTGCATGGTAGAGAAACCAGTACTTTCTTAAAAAGAAGTAATGAAATTCAAAGTTTAAATGGTCTGATATATATTTGTTTGGGCTTTGCTCAAAAGGTAGGTTGATGTTTAAGCCAATAGATGCTGCTTTTGCAAGCTTGGCTCCTTTGTTTGCCGCTTCCATCATGCCGGGCCCTCCGCCAGAACAAATGGCTAAGGGAATTTTCTGCTCCTTAGCCCAAAGGGAAATTCTTTTTGAAAGCTTTACTGCATCTTCATAATAATCTGCCATAATCAAGGAGGCTTTTGCCGCAGAGATCTTTTTGGGAGTGGCTTTTTGTTTGAGTAACTTGTTAAGGTTTGCTTTGGCTTCTTTTTTGTTTATGGTTCTTGCTGACCCAAAAAAGACAATGGTGTCTTGCACTCCGTATTTTTTAAGGCGAAATCCTGGTTCCATAAACTCAGCAAGGATGCGAACGGTTCGAGCGTCTTTGCTGTGCATAAACTCAGGGTCATCATAGGCTGAGAGGGGTGAAGTTGGTTTTGTGTTGACTTGTTTTTTTGCTTTTGTTTTTTTCATAGCATGCTTTTTTAAAATGAAGCCCAATCCTAACAAAAGAATGAGGGTGCCTTATCATTTTACTCAAAAAGAGGGAAAAAAGCCAGTATTCTATCTTGGTTTCTGAAGGTGTTCTGCCTTGAGGCTAGGGGTAATCAATGATACACTAGAACATAATGAACAAAGATACTTTTCGATGGACTTTGAAAAAAGTAATTCAACTTTTCCCTCAAAAAACAAATAAAGAGTTGAATCGGCAGGGGGAAATGAAAATAGTATACCTGTTTTCGGGAACTTATGGTGACTTTGTACAGTGTTTAGAGGCTTTAAAGTTAATTAAAGAGGAGTACCCAAAGAGTCAAATTTACATTAAGGCTCCTTTTGAATATTTAAAAAGTTTTTCATTTTTTCTGCCAGAAAAAATTTGCTTGATCAATAAAAAAGAACTTCTAAAATTGCCTTTTCAAAAGGCGGATCTACTTTTTACTAATGTACTTGGTGTTTATCGTAGTCTTTACGATTGGATAGCCTATTGGGGGAGTGTAAACTCTTATGGGTTTTGTTATGGGGATGAGCTTCATCGTAAGGCTTATGGCTATTGTATTAGAGTTAAGGGTATTGTCAGAAATTATACGGATTTTAATCTTGATTTGATTAAAGAATCCTTGGGTTACTCAAGCTCTTCGGTTGTGATACTAAAAACAAGGGTTCCACAGAAACAAAAAAAAATAGATGTTAATGTTTTGTTTCATATCGGTAGCCAGGGAATAAAGAAAAAGCTTGGTCTTGTTGTTTACTGTCAATTGTTAGAGAAAATTCTCCTTTTTTTAAAGGAACATTCTTTTTCTTATTCTTTAATCGTTGGACCAGGGGACGGAGATATTATATCTCAATTAAAAAAGCAAGGAGAGTTTGATTATCATTCCTATGATCTTTTAGAGTTAAAGGAAAAGATAAAGAGATCAAATGTTGTTTTGTGTTTTGATAGTTTTATGCCTCATTTTTGTTACTTCCTAAATAAGCCCGCTTTGGTTTTACATCATAAAAAGGTACCGAGTGGTTATAACTGTGCGCCTCTTCATAAACAAATTGTTTTAACGAAAGAAAGTAATCCTTCGTTAATGGAACTGTTTCAGGAGTTAGAAAGTGAAAATGAGAAGGTTTTGGGGAAGAGATTTCCTTAAACGGAAAATTGTTCCTTGGTTACTATCGGCAGAAACCAGTAGAGCTTTAGTTTTTTCTAATAAACAAGACATTAAGCTGGCATGCTGATTGCTTATGTTATCAATGAAAGTTATGATCATTAAACAAGCAATATATAGCAATACATCGATGCCTGTATTAACCAAGGGTTTGGATGCTTATGCGCTAAGAGATAAGGCGACGGCAAACAATTTGGCCAATGTCAACACTCCTAAGTACAAAAAAATTAAAGTAGACTTTGAAGTAGAACTTTCAAAATCACTAGACAAGAATCGGCTTAGGGGAGTGAGAACAGATCGTGAACATTTAAGTGTGGGTCGTAAAGAGATAAGTGAAGTAAAACCTAGAGCAAGTCGTTCATATGATGTTACGACACCAGGTGAAATAAATAATGTAGACATTGATATGGAAATGGCTCAAATGGCAGAAAACCAATTGAGTTTTAGTTATGCAACAAGTATGATTAAAAATTTAATGGATTCCATTAAAGCATCTATTAGAAGTAGATCGTTTTAATAAAGGAGAAAGCACATGGGAATGGTAGGGTTATTTACCGCTTTAAATATTAGTGCAACAGGCTTAAGGGCGCAAAGAGTAAAACAGAATGTGATTGCGAGTAATTTAGCAAATGCAGAAACAACTCGAACGGATGAGGGGGGG
>CAZLBO010000282.1:0-3876 GCA_964557725.1 uncultured Bifidobacteriales bacterium
TGTAGCGATGATAAAGATGTACTCCATTATCCACGCCTATTCCTATAATGGCAGGTAAAGCGACTAAATTAAAATAATTGATTTTAATTCCAAATAACTTCATTGCTCCTAAAGTCCACAATAGCCCAATGACAATAGGTAACATAAGAACTAAAGCTCCTTTACAACTTTTTGTTTGGATGAGTATTAATAAAAAGATAGTGGCGAGAGCAAGAAGAGTCGCTTTTAAAGTGTCGGGGCTCATTAATTTCAAAAGGTCAGCGTAAATAATAGCCATCCCCGATGAGAAATAAGTTTGATTGTCTTTGGTTATAATTTGACGAGTATCATTGGCAAATGCTTTACAGTTTAAGCCACTTTTTAAGTCCACTGATGGAAAGATGTAAATAAAATAAGAAGACGAATCTTGATGTCCTGCAAATTTTTTATGATAACTGAGGGGAAGGTCTTTTAAATGAAGCTCCTTAATATTCCAAACCTCGGTTAATTTCTTTAGATTTAGCTTGAGAGAATCAGGGGCTTGTTTAATTAACTCGGGTGTTACTAGCTCTTTGAGGTGGGTAATAATGGCTAGTTTTTCAGTTTGATTTTTGGGCAAAAGGTCGGGGAGAGAAAGAACGGAATGAATGGTGGGGGAGAGGCTATCTTTAAGTTGAAAGTCTCTAATTGTATTGGCTACTTTTAAGGCCTCATCAGGGCTTTTTGTAATGATAACGGTGGGGGAGGCAATGGCTTCGCCAGTGGCTTGAAGGAGGCTGTCGGCCGTGGTGTTTTGATTGGGAAAGTCTAATTCGTTGAAATCATATTCAAACTGAGTTTGAATTCCTTGATGAAGCAATAGCCCTGTAATTAAAATAAAGAAAAGGTAGTGGAGTTTCTTCTTTCCAAAGGGGACAGGTTCAAAGTGATTCAGGGATAAAATACGTGTCCCAAAAACAGGCATTAAGTGATAGGGCTCTAAGAGAATGAGAAAACAAGGGAGAATAATAAGTATAGCAAAACATGTAGAGATCATGCCTATCCCTGCCATCATTCCAAATTCGGAAAAGCCCTTAAAATCCGTGATCATAATGGAAAAAAAAGCAGCGGCACTGGTAAAGGCAGAGGTAAAAACAGCAGGGCCTGTTTCTAGGGTAATTGTTTCAAAAGCCACCCGAGCGCTAAGGTTTTTTCGTCGCTCTTCTTTGTAACGAGACAATAAATGTAGGGAAGCGTCCAGCCCTAAGCCAAAGAGGATAATCCCCAATGAAAGACTGACCATATTAAGGTATCCAATTAAGAAGTAAGCCAATCCTAATGTCCAAATAATACCCATGCTTAAAGGAATAATAGCGACAAATGGTCCCAAGGGAATACGGAAGAAAAAGAGAATAAGAATAAAAAGTATTGCCCCAGCAGAAAGCCAGCCTGAATTAAAAATTTCAGTAATTAGCTTTCCCTCTTTGTTAACACTTTCAAGTACTCCGCCAGTGTAATAAAAGCTTACCTGTGGAGGGGAGGCTTGTTGTACGGCAATTTGAACATCGTTGTAAAAGCTTTTACAACGGAAGACGTCTTTAATATCAAATTTAGGATACAAGTGAAGCACAAGTATTTGACCATTTGGAGAGCCGTGGAATGTTTGTAATCGATGGGCGTACTTCTTCTCTAAATCGGTAAAACTAATTTGATCGAGTTCTAAATCTTTTTCTTCATTATTGTCGAGGAGATTAACAAGCAGGGGATTGTATTTCTTTTTTTGAGCCCAAAGGCCTGTTTCAATTCGATTTTCAATTTTTTAAAGATCAATGAGGCTAATGTAAAGTAGCTGATATTGATCGAAAAACTCTTTTTCTTTTTTGTAATCAAGTAAATTTATATCAGGGTGATTTTTAAGATTTTGAACCAGTTTCAATAATGTTTTTTTATTGAGAGCAGAATCTTTTGATTTTAAAATGACGGTTAGCTTACCAAGCCCTCCAAATTGTTCTTCCATCTTTTCCATGAGCTTTACACTTTCATATTGAGAGGGTAAAGCTTGAGTCAGTGAGGTTTTAATCTCTAATTGGCTCGCGAAATAAGCGAAAAAAATGGTTAATAGCAGTGAAAAAAAAACAACGGTTTTAGGTCTTTTGTGCAATGAATGACACAGTTGGCAGAGAAAGGTATACATTAAATAACTTGTTTTTACCTAAAAGTAAGAAAAATAATCCTTGAAAGAAAGTGTTTGCTCAGACAATAAAGTAAGAGCGATAGTTTATATTTACTCTCATGATAGAAAGAAAGTCTTGTTTAATCGTTATTCCTGCTTATAATGCTTCTCTTACACTGGGAAAGCTCCTCGAAGAGTTAATAAATACAGAAGAAAAAGAGAGAATACTTGTGGTGGATGATGGTTCGACCGATAGAACTCAGGAAGTAGCAAAAGAGTTTAAGGTTCTCTATTTGGGGCTAAAGAGTAATCAAGGGAAGGGTGCGGCTCTTTTTAGGGGGATTCAAGAGGCGAGTCAAAGGGGATTTGCATGGGTTATCACAATGGATGCCGATGGACAACACTCTCCAAGGGATTTGAGTCACTTTTATAGAGCGAAGGTTCTCCCAAAGACAGGAGTGATTGTAGGAACCCGTAGAATAAAAGGCACGCGTATGCCGATTCACAGGCGATTCTCTAATTGGAGTACTTCTCAGGCTATTTCATTTTTAGCAAGGCAAAAAGTGGGGGATTGTCAATCGGGGTATCGAATGTATCTTGTGCGAGCAATGCTCCATTCAAAGATACCGAAACAAGGTCGTTTTGAATGGGAAGCAAGGGTTTTAGTTCTTCTCTCTCGTTTAAGTTGGAGGATAGAGAGGGTAGACATAGAAACGCTTTATGGTGATTTTTCTAGCCATATGCGGATTATAAAAGATACTTTGAGATTTATTAGAATGTATTGTAAACTTTTTTTAGAATTGAAAAAATAAACGAGGGGGCTCTTATTAACATCATTAAGAACATTTATGACTGGGTGATAGGGTTGGCCCATAAGCGCCTCGCCTCCACTTATCTTTTTTTTCTTTCCTTTGCGGAGTCTTCTTTTTTCCCTATCCCTCCAGATACATTACTCATGCCTCTTTGCTTAGGGAAAAGAGAAAAAGCCCTTAAATTTGCTTTTATATGTACTGTTGGGTCGGTTTTGGGGGGACTCTTGGGGTATGGAATAGGCTTTTGGCTTTGGAAGGATGGCGAGTCTGGGTTAGCACTTTTTGCTTATAAATACGTTCCTGGGTTCTCTCTGGAAAGTTATTTGAAGATTAAGGAACTCTTTTCGGCCTATGACTTTTGGATTGTGTTTACAGCAGGGTTTACTCCTATTCCCTATAAGCTAATTACGATTACAGCAGGTGCTTGTGACATTAATTTTTTCATGTTTATCATTGCCTCTACTTTAAGTCGTGGGGCTCGGTTCTTTTTGGTTGCAGGGTTGATCAAGGTTTTTGGTGCTAAAATGGAGCAACTTATCGAAAGGTATTTTAATTGGTTTGCTTTTGGATTTATGGCTTTACTTATCGGCGGTTTTGCTGTCATTAAGCTCTTTCTTAAACACTGACACTCTCTCTTTCTTAAGAATCTGTTGCTTTTTTGCGAATAAAGTTTTGACCATGACATAAAAAAAGGCCAAAAACAAAAAATAGTGGCCATGAGGCACTAATAAATTTAGATTCCGTAACATGGTATGGAAAAAAAGTATTTCTCTATTTGGGTCGTTTGTGATGACCTTTCTTCTTTCTTTTGGTGTGGTAAATGCTCAATTTGATTTTGAGGATGCGCCTACTAGAAGACAAGCTGTTAATATTAATGCAGGAAATTTAGAAGGCGCATCCTCAAAATCAAATTGAGCATTTACCACACCAAAA
>CAZLBO010000283.1:0-3864 GCA_964557725.1 uncultured Bifidobacteriales bacterium
AAGAGCAAGTCCTGCCATTATCACGCTTCCTACAATAACCTGTTCTTTATGATTATATGACTTTTTGGTTAAAAACAAAGGGTTTGAGTACTCTAAGGAGTCCGAAACCGACGTCTTGACTGAGTCAATGAGGTTTGCGGAATCCAACTTTGGCTTAATTGCAAAAGGAGTAACAGTCTGATTATACCCTTTTGGAGAAAGTAAAAACAGTACTAATAAAGAAAAAAATAAAGATTTCATTCTTATCCAGCTAATTTCTCTCGCAAAAGGGGGGTGACGATATCTGTACTGGCCTTTCCTTGGCTGGCCTTCATAATTTGACCCATAAAAAAGCCAAAAAGCTTGGTTTTTCCTTCTCGGTATTCTGCGACCTGATTAGGGTTTTTTTCGATAACTTCAAGCACGAGCTTTTCAATGGCACCTTCATCTGCCACTACCTTTAAACCTTTTTTATCCACAATATCGGCAGGGTTCTCTTGGGAAGTGAGCATTTCTTGAAAAACTTGTTTGGCAATTTTCCCCGAAATCACCTTGTCTTCAATCAGTTTCAGCAGCTCGGCTAATCGGTGAGACTGTACAGGTAATTCATCAATCGAAGAATCTGTTTCTTTTACAACTCTTAAAACTTCTCCCATAATCCAGTTGGCAGCTAATTTATATTGAGTGATTCCTTTACAAACTTCTTCAAAATAATCGGCTATTTTTTTTTCTGCTGTCAGTACTTGAGAGTCATATTCATTGAGATTATAATCACCGGCAAATCGATGGCGCCTAGCTTCTGGTAATTCGGGCATGGTGGCTCTAATTTTTTCAATAAACGCATCATCCACAAAGTTAATTTTTAATAAGTCGGGTTCAGGAAAGTACCTATAATCTTGTGCGGCTTCTTTCGAACGCATGGGAACCGTGACATCCTTATTTGGGTCGTATCGCTTGGTGACTTGTTCAATCACTTGCTTGTCATCGAGAGCAATGGTCTGGTTTTCAATTTCAAAATGTAAAGCTTTTTCTATATTTGAAAATGAATTCATGTTTTTCATTTCTACTTTGCTGCCTAAAGGGTCGTTCTCTGTTTCTCGTAATGAAATATTAACATCACATCTAAAATTCCCTTTTTCCATGTTCGCATCAGAGACTTCTATATATTCTATAATCTGCTTGAGTTTTTCAAGATATAAAAGAGCTTCTTCAGATGATTTTAAATCGGGTTCGGTTACGATTTCTAATAAGGGGGTGCCGCATCGGTTGGCGTCAAAATGGGATTCCGTGGGGCTTAAATCATGGGTTAACTTGCCCGCATCTTCTTCCATGTGTATTCGATTAATTCTGATTCTTTTCACGTCCCCATTTTTAAGGGTGACTTCGAGAAAGCCTTTTTGGCAAATGGGTTGATCATACTCGGGGGTTCCCCCTTGTTGGGTAATTTGATAACCTTTAGGAGAATCGGGATAAAAATAGTTTTTGCGTGTCCACATGGCGTTTTGATTAATTTCACAGTTGGTGGCTAAACCTAAGCGCACGGCATACTCGATTGCTTGTCTGTTGGGTACTGGGAGAACACCAGGCATCCCTAAGCATACAGGACAAACAAGGGTATTGGGTTCTGCCCCGAATTCTAATTTACAACCGCAAAATAATTTAGATTTTGTGGATAACTGTGAGTGTACTTCAAGACCAATGACGATATCGTAGGCTGTCATAAATTCCTAACCTTTTAAACATATTTAGACTAGCCCATAAATAACTTTTAAAGACTTACTCTTCAACTAGAGATGACAATCTCTCGGCATTCCATTAAATTACCCTTATGTCATTACCACAGCAATTAAAAAGTTACGAGTTTGAAAGAAGACTTATCCCTAGTACCGATATGGATCGGCTGATCCATTTAAAAGTTATTTGTGACCATCTTGGAACCCCTTTATTGGCTCCTGATGAGAAGCAAGTGCCTCTCGATTTGAATGATTTTATGGGAAGCCCCGATCCTCTTGAGATCGAAATTGGTTGTGGAAAAGGAAACTTTATGCAAGAATACTGCGAAAAATTTCCCAATAAACCTTTTCTCGGGATTGATCAAGAGGGGGCGATTGCCTTTTTTGCGGCTCAAAGGATGGCAAAGAGAAAGCAGTTGCAAAACTATCGGGTGATTTTTGGAGATGCTTATTACTTCTTTCGCGATTTTTTACCTGAAAACTCTGTGGCAGCTTTTCACATGTACTTTCCCGACCCTTGGCCTAAAAAAAGACATCGCAAAAGACGTTTGCTAAACAAGCCTTTTTTAGAAGAAATCCACAGGATTGCCACTCCCGACGCTAAATTTTATTGGGGAACCGATTTTCAAAATTATCATGAAGAGTCAATGGAAATTTTTAATGAGACTCCTTGGTTACAAATTGAAATTGAGAATGCGGGGCCTACAGAGGGCATCGAAACTAATTTTGAAAAGAAGTACCGTATAGAAGGCCGCCCGATTTACCGCACGCAGTTAAAAATTGTGAAGTAGAGGGAGACTCTGCGGTGTGATGACGGCCTTTTTTATGAAACATTCCATAAATGCATTAACGATAATATGAATTAAGAACTGTTTGCAACATAAGGTTAAGAAGTGGAAAGAATAAAGATATTCATAAGCAGTGTTCAAAAAGAGTTTAGCAATGAAAGAGGAGAGTTGGGACAATTTATTTTTTCTGACGCCCTGTTAGGTCGCTTTTTTGAACCATTTTTATTTGAACAGCTTTCGGCTACAGATTCCAATACGAAAAATGTTTATTTAGCAGAAGTTGATAGGTGTGAAATATATTTGGGTGTTTTAGGGGAAGCTTATGGGTTTGAAGATTCTGAGGGAGTATCCCCAACAGAACGAGAGTTTGATAGAGCGACAGTTAATAATAAAGTTCGTCTTATATACATAAAAGAAGTTGATACACGTCACTATAAGGAAGAACTCTTTATAAAGAAAGTTCAAAATGTATTGATTCGTAAATCGTTTAGGGAGGTTAGTGAGTTAAAAAGTGCTGTATATTCTTCTTTGATAAACTATTTGATCGATAAAGAGTTTATTCGTACGGCTCCTTTTGATGCAACACTCAATTTAAAAGCTGAAATTAATGATATTGATGAAGAAAAGGTCCGAGGTTTTATAAGGCTTGCCAAAATGAAAAGAGGATTTTCATTACCCGAAACAACATCGATTGAAACTTTTTTAATTCATCTAAATTTATTAGAAAAATCAGCCTTGACCAATGCGGCAGTATTGCTTTTTGGCAAGAATCCTCAACGTTATTTTATTACATCAGAAGTCCGCTGTGCTTCATTTTATGGAACTATGGTTGAGAAGCCTATTCCATCATATAAAGTATTTAAAGGTGATGTTTTTGAACTTGTTGATCAAACTATAGAATTTATATTGGGAAAGTTAGATTATACTATTGAAACTCGTCGTGAACATGTACAAATTTCTGGATATTATGAAATCCCTAAGGAAGTGATTGCCGAAGCGATTGTAAATGCTGTGGTGCATCGTGATTATAATAGTCAAGCGAGCATTCAGGTGATGGTTTTTAGGGATAGAGTAGAAATTTGGAATCCAGGTGCTCTTCCGATTGGATGGACAACGGATAAATTAAAGGAGTTACATAATTCAATTCCCAAAAACCCTCTAATTGCTGAGCCCATGTATCTTACGGGTTATATAGAGCGATTAGGAACAGGGACTACGGATATTGTTGATATGGCAAATAAAATAGGGTTAAAAGAACCTGAGTTTATTCAAGAAGACATGTTTAGAACTATTATTTACCGTAAACAAGCTACCCCCCAAGCTAACAATATAGAAAAGGGTTGTATTGCCGTCCCCCGACCGTC
>CAZLBO010000284.1:0-3856 GCA_964557725.1 uncultured Bifidobacteriales bacterium
GGCATCCAATAGGCTTCTGCCTCTTTAGAAATAAGTTCTTTGCTATTATTCGGATCCAAATAACGGAGATAATACCAACAAGACCCTGCCCACTGAGGCATGGTGTTTACTTCTCTAATTCCCTCTAACCCCGTTTTTTCATTTTTATAGGTTTTCCATTCTATACTCTTTCCCAAAGGAGGTTCCATCGTGCCAGTGGGTTTAAAATCCTTCATTTCAGGAGGAAGTACAGGGAGTTCTTCATCCTCTACCCCATGATATCCTTCTTCATTATGTACCACAGGAAAAGGCTCTCCCCAATATCTTTGACGAGAAAATAACCAATCTCTTAATTTGTATTGAATTTTAGGAAGCCCTAGTTCTTTTTCCTTTAACCAAGTAATAATCTTTTTCTTTGCTTCAAAAACATTTAAACCATCTAAAAAAGAAGAGTTCACTAATTGACCATCCCCCGTATAAGCCGCTTGTGAAACATCTCCCCCAGCAATCACCTCTTTAATAGGTAAATCAAACTTTTTAGCAAAGGCATAATCTCTTTCATCATGGGCAGGAACAGCCATAATAGCCCCTGTTCCATAACCCATCATCACATAATCTGAAATCCAAACAGGAAGGGATTCCCCGCTCACAGGGTTAACCGCTTCACAACCCGTAAAGACTCCTGTCTTTTCTTTATCCATCCCTCGATCTAATTCCGATTTCGATTTAGCCATTTCCTGATACTTTTCTACGGCTTCTTGACAATCTGCTGTGGTGATTTCCCCTACTAAAGGGTGCTCAGGAGCAATAACCATGTATGTTGCACCAAAAAGGGTATCGGGACGAGTGGTAAAGATTTTTATTTTTGATTTATTTTTTAATTCAAAATCAACCATAGCTCCTGTGGACTTGCCTATCCAGTTTTTTTGCATGGCTTTAATCGCAGGAGACCAATTTACTTGTTCTAAATCATTTGCTAATCTATCTGCATAGGCGGTAATACGCAACATCCACTGTCGCAAAGGCTTTCGTACACAAGGGTAGCTCCCTCGCTCGGATTTACCATTGGTTACTTCTTCATTTGCCAATACCGTCCCTAACTCTTGACACCACCACACAGGGCTTTCATCAATGTATGCCAAACGCTGCCCATCTCTAAAGGCCCTTTCTTTTTCTTTATCCCCTTTTATTTCCGTAGGAATAATCAATTCACTAATCGGCCTTGCTTTATCTGCTTTCTTGTCATACCAAGAGTTAAATAACTTCTTAAAAATCCATTGAGTCCACTTAAAATATTGAGGATCCGTTGTATTGACTTCTCTGTCCCAATCATAAGAAAAACCCAAAGCTCTGATCTGTCGAGTAAAGTTCTTAATATTAGTCGCCGTGGTTATTTTAGGGTGAGTCCCTGTCTTAATCGCATATTGTTCTGCAGGTAAGCCGTAAGCATCCCAACCAATAGGATGTAATACATTATAGCCATTCATCCTTTTATACCGACAAACAATATCCGTAGCCGTATACCCTTCTGGATGCCCTACATGCATTCCTGCCCCGGAAGGATAGGGAAACATATCTAATGCATAATATTTAGGCCTAGAATCTATCTCGGCTTTAAATGTCTTGTTTTCTAACCAAAATTGCTGCCATTTAGGTTCTATTTCTTTGGGGTTGTACTTGGCCACATTGTCTCCTCTAAACTCATATTTTTGTGAACAGAATAATAGAATTTCCCACTTATTTGGCCATAGAACAAAGCTATAAAGTTGTTTTTTTGATTAATTTAAGTTTCTCAATTCTGTTCTATCAGCACTGTGAGACTCTTTTCCTTAAAGGAAGGATTGCCAGAACTTGTTTTTTTAAATACTGTAAGAGGAACACCTATGGAAAAAAGAAGAATTACCAAACCACTCAAGACTTTTGAGCTCCTAGATGTCAAAAATTTAAAAGTTGAGTACACCAATGGTAAAAAACAGTTTATTGCTGTAAATGGAATCTCTTTTTCCGTTAAAAAAAATAAAACCACGGCGCTAGTAGGTGAATCCGGTTGCGGCAAAACCACCACTGGTATGGCTATTTTAAAGTTGTTACCAATTAAGTCTGGGCAAATTTTATGGAGAGGAAAAGATTTGATTTCCCTTTCCCCAAGTGAATTTCGCCCGTTTAGGAAGAAAATTCAAATTATTTTCCAAAACCCCGATTCCTCTTTAAACCCTAAACTGTCCATAAAAAGTAGTATGCGAGAGGCTCTTGAATTAAGTCACCCCAAAGAAAAAAACATGTGGAATGACATCATTGCCGATCGATTTGAAAAGGTAGGTTTAGACCCCTCTTACCTTTCCCGTTATCCCCATGAATTTTCGGGAGGACAATTACAGAGAATCGGTATTGCACGAGCTCTATGTGTCGAACCCGAACTCATTATTTGTGACGAACCCGTCTCCTCCCTTGATGTTTCGATACAAGCACAGATTCTAAACTTATTAATGGACTTACAAGACCAATTAGGCTTAAGTTATTTGTTTATTTCCCACGATCTAAGTGTAGTTCGTCATATTGCTCAAGAAGTTGCAGTGATGTACCGAGGTACTATTAAAGAAATGGGAAAAGTAGACGATGTATTTTCTAACCCTCAAAGTAGCTATACCCAAGAGTTACTAGATTCTATTCCAGGAAATCATTAACTCAACTCCACTGCGGTGTAAAATCCAAAGTAAACGACCCCTCCCCCCTTTCAATCATACAAAATGCCTAAATAAAAGTAGGCCAGCTAGATTAATAGCAACGATTACGCTATATTTTTATAGGTATTAATCAAAGGAGTCACTTTGTCTAAACTTATTCTGAATTTGGGGTTTATTTGCTCTTTCTTTTTCATCTTACCCCTAGCCTATACTCAGTACCCTGTTTATAATGGTTGTGCAAATCTGAGTGACAGTGATTTTGAGTTTGTCTCCTTAGTCAACGACATCAAAGATCCATCACTCAATAACATTCTCCGAATGGCATTTTATCAAGATAAATCAAATAACACAAATATTTATTTTATCGAACGGTTTGGAAAATTAAAATACTATGATGCTGTCACAGACAAAATAACAGTTGTGGGCACCCTCTCTGTTCTGGCACAATCAAAAAATGAATCGGGGCTAATAGGCATTGCTCTTGACCCTAATTTTGAAACCAATCGACAGCTCTTTTTATTCTATACCCCCAAAACCCCCAAGGCCTACCGACTTTCTCGATTCACCCTCAAAGCAAATAACACTCTGGATCTGAGTTCAGAAATTATTCTTTTTGATATTCCCGACCAAAGAAAAGTGCTTTTAGTCCATACAGGTGGAGCGATGGAGTTTGATAAAAAAGGTGATTTATGGATGACCATTGGAGAACATCAAGCCTCTCATACTGCCATAAAATACCATAGTACAACTAATTCTGAACTCAGTGCAGAAGATGAAGCCCCAGATACATATTCCCTTTACGGAAAACTTATCCGAATTCATCCTGAACCCAATGGGTCTTACACTATTCCTGCAGGAAACTTAGGCGAATACTGGTCTAACCTTTTTAGAGCTAGTGGTCGAACTATCCTTGCAAATAAATATGCAGATACCTCACTAGTAAAGCCTGAAGTTTACGCCATGGGCTTTCGTAACCCCTACTCAATGACATTAGATCACAAAACAGGCCGAGACGCCCTTGCCGATTGCAAAAGGGAATGTAAATACCCCACTTGGAACGGGAAAAAATACGAATGCCCCAAAGACGCCGCTTTTGAGGAACATCACCTTATTACTCAACCTGAAAATTTTGGTTGGCCTTACTTTCAGGGCAATAACTTTCCCTTTGCCCATTCTGCCAAAGATGTAAAAAA
>CAZLBO010000285.1:0-3837 GCA_964557725.1 uncultured Bifidobacteriales bacterium
CAGCCACGAATGGCGGATATTTGGCACTGCAACATTGCAGTACCATCCCGTTACAACTTGCAGTACGTTCATGCCTAATGTGTCTATTGTTCATAAGAGCATGTTCTATAAAACAAAACGACAATACCATTTATTTGTTTGATGACCTGTGGATATTTTGTTTTAAAAGCAATGTTTGCTCCCCCTTTTCTTAACTTTTGGGTCGCAAAATGTTTAAATAAATAGGCCATATCTTTAATGAGAGGGTTTACCTTTTTTAAGGCTAATACCTTCTGAAGACGCTGAGTGGCTTTTGCATAGTTCCCTTGATAAAACTCAACTTGGCCCCAATACAAATTAATCAAAGACGATTTTGAGTTTTTAGAAATATAGCCATAGTATTCATTACTTAAAGCCAAGTTAAACCGATAAAAGTCTTTATATAAATGACCTAGCTTATTAAAAGCAAGAGACTGTCCATACAAAGCCCTAAATTTAGTTTCACTCATTCCCGTAGCAGTAGCCTGCTTTTCCCAACCTGCAATAGCCTTAAAGTACCGGTTTTTCTGTAACAAAACAAAAGTTTTGTCCCCAGCACAAACCGAACTGACTAGTGCCAGCAGTAGAACGATGATTAATGTTTTATTTTTTGAATAAAGCATAGTTGTCAATACTTGACTTTCCTTTTGTCTTTATATCTCCACCAGAAAGGTAAGACCCAAATATTTTAAACGTGAGCCCCGACTGCCCTGCAAACACGACAATAGGATGGTCTTTTAAGCATTCGACATCCCGATGAATATTTGAGTTTGTGTTGATAGTCACACGCTTGTAATTCTGGTTATATAACCACTGTTCAAGGTTAACCACTTCTAAAGGATTTAGACGTTTTGATTCACGCTTCGCATAGATCAACGCCCTTGAACCTGGCAACCAAGTTGGCCCTTTATAACTATTGGGATAAACGTTAACAGCTATCTTGGGAGTATTACCCACTAAATCCGTTAATTCAACAAGCCGACCCATTGGGTCAATTTTCAACTGCATCACTCCAATGTCTACCGCTCTATCATTCAAATCATTTGAAATTTGATAGGCTACAAAGTGTCCATCAAATGACCATGACGGATGACTTTTTGAATTGACAATTCGGTTATTAAATAATTTAACTTTTCTTTTTTTCCCTTTAAAATCCATGAGAGCAATCGTGTAAGGGCCTCTTTTTCGTCTCCCTGCTGTACGCGCTGTATAGGCTAAATAGCGTCCATTAGGCGACCAAGCGGGCAACATGTCTTCTCCACGATTTTTCGTTAAGCGAATGACAGGGGGTTCTTTCTTTAGCTTTTTTCCTACATACTTATCCATGTTCTCAATCATGTAAATATCCCCGTTACCCGTTCTGGCAGTAACAAAGATGAGTTTTTTTCCATCTGGAGACCAACGAGGGGAACCATCCACTTCTGAATCCCATGTCAATCTCGTATGTAATTTTGTGCCGACTTCATGAACATAAATATCCATGTTATTACCTTTACCAGCACTGACATAGGCAAGAAATTGCCTTCCATCATGCAAAGCCGGAGACCATTCTAACTGATCCGCATATTGTTGAAACAGTCCGCTTCCTTCGGTCTCTTCCCAATCTTCAATCTTGCTATTTTGTTCTATCGGAGAGATTTGATCCATACTCCCTGTTTTGGCATTAAAAAACCATAACTGGCGATTATCTCGTTCTTGCCTGACAAAAGTAAGGACATCTGGGTTACTTGGACTCAGATTGGGATGGAACAGCTGACCACTCAACTTAGGATTCTCGGAACTCACGATGCCTACTGTTTTCACAACTTTCGTTGCTTCTGCACCCCAGGAACAAGCTATTGCAAACAACAGACCCGCTGAAAAAATTTTCGTTTTCATATTTATCATTCCTTGTATCACTTACTTTGAAGACTCTTAATGTAATTCTCCGCCTGAGCATTTGCTTTAGAATATTTAGCATTTCCACCAAACCATGCTTTATACTCAGACCATTTTCTTTCTGCTTTTTCCATGAAATACCGTTTTTTATCTACTCCAGTAGCATACTTATACATTCTTGTCCATGCCAAGGCCCAAAAGTACCTTGTATTTTGCATTATGTCATCATATTGCTTTGGGGGAATGTTATTTTGATCTCTCACAACCAGCTTAAAGGCCTGATCGGCTCGCCCAAACTTTCTCAATTCTAAATAGCAAATCCCCATATTCATTCTGCAAATAGGAAAATATCTCTCATATTTCAATACTTTAGCGTATGCTTGAACGGCTTTTGATAGTTTTCCCTGTTTTTGATAAGCCAAGCCCATAAAATAATTTGCCTTGACGTACTCTTCTCGCTTTGGGTCACCCTTCCTTTTAGTGGCAGGAACAGGGACTTTTGAGAAAAACTGAACCGAATTCGTATAACTTCCTTTTCGATAGGCTTCCATTCCTTGGGAGTAATTTGTGCTTGTATTATTTAATTTTGTTGTTTGCAACTTTGTTTGAACATTTTTAGCTAAGGCTCTTTTTGCCTCAGGACTCACAGTCAGCCCCGCAGGAGTAGGCATGTTCTCAGGTTTAAAGGTTTTTTTAGGTGTTTTTTCCCCTGCACTCTTTTCTTTCTTTTTCTCTTCTGCTCGCTTTGCTTTGGCTTGGAGTTCTTTTATTTTTCTCTTTTCTTCTGCTAGCCTTTTCGCTTCTTTGGCCTTTTTTGCCTCTTTTTCTGCCTTTTTCTGTTTCGTTTTGGCTAACTCGGCCTTCTTTTTGGCTTTTGCCTTTTTAGCTTTCTCTAACTTGAGGGCTTTTGCCTTTTTTAACCGCTTCCTTTTGGCCTCTTTTTCTGCTTGAGCCTTCTTTTTCTTCTTTTTGGCCTCTTGCTTCGCTAATTTCTTTTTCTTCTTTTCCTCAGCAAGCTTTTGCACCTTCTCTTTGCGAATTTCTTCTTTGGCCTGTTCTATACTTTCTTCTACCTGTTTCTTTACTTCTTCCTCTTCAGCAACCCCCTCTGAATCTTTAGTTTCAGAGGAAGTCAAGGTGTCACCCTTCTGTAGTTCAGGAGTTTCAACGGGGCTCTCTACTTTAACGGCTTTCTCTTCTACTTTAACCACTTCTGGTTTCGCAGGCTTTTCTGCTTCTTTTTCACATCCTATAAACCCTAGTTCTAGGACGACTAGTGCGAGGCAAGGCAAAACAATTTGAGAAAATTTATACATCATCTCCGATACAATAGAGTTTCTTGAAGTTAATATCCATATCTTTCAAAAAAAACCAAATATAAAATCTAATCATTTTTTGGCCTTCTAAGTAGTTCTGCATAAAATTCCTCAAATTAACGACCCATTTTCTTCTATAAAAATAAAAAATTGATTATTAATAGAAATTTTCTAACCTTTCTCTTCATAGGCGACATACCCAAGTGGTAAGGGAGAGCTCTGCAAAAGCTTCATTCAGCGGTTCGAATCCGCTTGTCGCCTCCATTTACCTATGCTCATTATACACATTTTTTTGGTTTATTCTATAAAAAAAGGACATTAACTTCTTTGCGGAATAGTGGATTCCAGACGAGCTGGAATGACGGGGTGGAGTTCAAATGACGGAGGAAGTACATTGTCATTCTGGCTCGCCCAGAACCGCTGTTAGGTTTATATGAATATTATTGCATAAGTTTGGTTGCGAAATGGTGGATTCCAGACGAGCTGGAATGACGGGAGGGAAACTCAAATGAAAGAACTTTGTTATTCTGGCTCAACCAGAATCACTGTTGAGTTGGCACACACCTTGTTATAGATGAAGGGGCTTTTATTTTAGTAGGAATTAGAGTATCTTATGTTCAGCTAC
>CAZLBO010000286.1:0-3828 GCA_964557725.1 uncultured Bifidobacteriales bacterium
TTTGCACTCTAATAAAACATTTTCGGATTATCTTCCCCATTTAAGCTATCAAATAGGGGAGAGCCATGGGTTAAAGTACGTTTCTCTAAAAAATCTATTGGAGGTAATTCCCTTAAGTGAATTTCCTGAACTATTGGTGATTCGTTCTCCAGAGTATTTACCTGTTCCAGAAGATTTACATCTTTTTAAAGGGGTAAAGGTTTTACTCATCACAGATTGGAATGTATGTACTCGTTTTTTACCAGAATTGTGTCCTTTGTTTGACTATTGTTTTACGGATAAAGTGGGGGCGGATTTATTGAAGTCATGGGGATTGGATAATGTTTATCCCCAACCACTTTTTGGCCATTATCCCGAAGTATATAATTTGCCACATAATGATTCCTTCGAGGAATTTAAAAATCGGAAATACGATGTATCGTTTTGTGGGAGTTTAAATACAGGATTACATTTTGAACGCAACCAACGGTTGTATGAATTAACCCAAATAAAAAAAGACTATCACCTTTACATAGGTTCTCATTATGGGGATAAATATGTTTCTCTACTAAAGCAAAGCAAACTGGTGTGGAATTATGCGATTAGAGGCGAAGCAAATATGAGAGTTTTTGAAGCTATGGCCTGTGGAGCTGTTCCTTTAATTGAAAAAGAGAATGAGGAAGTCCCTACTTTATTTGAAGAAGGAGTTCACTTTTTCTTTTATGAAAAGAACCATATACAAATAGGTATAGAAAATGCTTTATCCGACCCTGAACGCTTGTTTAATATGCATGAAGCTGCTTTAGAAAAGGTGATGGAGTATTCCAATTTAAATCAGATAAAAGAGGTTCTGAATTTTATTTCTTATCAGGAAGAAGCCAAAACCAAAAAGCAAGGGCTTTCAAATGATAAAGGGTTGGGTGCGATTGAAAAGGAAGTATCTGGTACATCAAGAATGCAGGTGGCAAACTTATTTAAGCTTAATGTGTTGGGCATGGGCTTTCCTGTCAATAAACTATTAGGTGTCGTACAAGAACACCTTTCTGAGCATCCTGAATTAGAAGGTGAGGTAGTGGCAGGCTTATTATTGCAGTTTGTTAAAGATGGGATAGAAAAGAATGAGCCAAATGCACAGATAGAACAGTACTATACTCAAAAGTTTGTAAACACAGGAGTGTTGCCTTTTTATTTAGAATCTTTTTATCAATCTCAAGTTTTATTTTGGAAGGGAGATAATATTGGTTGTCATGAAGCTTCAAAAGGTTGTTATCAAGAGTTGTTGGCTTTAAAAGAAGGTTCTGCAGAAAAAAGAAAAGAGATATATCATTACATAATAACTCCTATACGTTTAAATGAAGCTTGGGCAAATGATATTAATCGATGCTACAAGGTGGATAGAAGTACAGAGGATTATAGTCGAATAGTGGATCTCTTGTTAGATAACTTATTGTTTAATCGTGCACGAGCCTTTCTTTCAACCCAAAATTATAGTGAGGCCATGGAGGCTGTTCAAAAAATGAGCCGTTTAGGCTTTTTATCAGCCCCTCGGTATTTAGGTGAGTCTATGGTTTACCCTTATTGTCAGCAGGGGGAACGCGCTGTGATTGCTTTTAATGAACTGTTCAAAAAAGAACCTTTAAATATAGACCGATGGCCTGTTTTACTTGAAGGTTGCCAACAATTGAATAAAATGGATTTGTGGGGCTATTATTCCACTTGTTTTAAAGAAATAACAAGAGTAGTTTATCATCAAAACAAAAGGTTGAATAAAACCTTTAGCGAACTCGTTTTGCCGAAATAGCAGACTTAATTTAATAATAGTTCTAGAATTTCCTCCAAAATTATATAAATTCTGCTCACGTTTTGTTTTGGAGTTTTTATGCGTTATTTATTAATGATAGTAGTGGCATTTTTAACAGTTGCTTGCTTACAAGGCCCCCCTGGCCCAGCAGGTTCTTCAAGTGGATATGCTGGCCCTGATGAGCCGTTGAAGATTATTTGGTCAAATATAGAGGATGGAGCCAGTGGAGTAGAGGCACGTAAGCAGTTGGACGTGCTTTCTCAGGTAAATGATTCATACAGAATAGCAATTAAAACAAATAAGTTACTGGATCATGTAGCTTCTCGTGAATCGATGAAGGCTTATGCCAATGGTGTTTTTCTCCCTAAAACATTCTCTTTTTTGAGTTGGATTGCTGGAGATGATGTGATCTATAATTTCGAACCTGATGGCTCTCAAATTGGAAAAATCTTTAAATTGGAGATAGGGACTGATTTGACTGCCATAGATGGAACTAAATTGTCTGAACCATACTCTATTAGCTTTACTCCTGAGCCTCATTTGAGGTTAGCAAGGATAGAGGGAAATGAGAGTTTTCCTGCAGATACATCGCCTAATGTAGAGTTGCCTGCTCAAATTAACATTCCGAATGAACTTGTTGTGAAGGCGAGTGGCGGAATGTCTTTGCGATTTAACGAAAGGCTCCTACTTTCTGAGATGATAAAAATTACCACAAACAACCCAGAATTGAGAATAGACTCGTCGTATTATCAAATGCTTGAAGAGGGAAAAACAATGACTGAATGGGAGGGTGTTGTGCTAACTTCTTACTATAAAAACCCTGCCGATTCAACAGGTAGAAATACCTTCCGAAAAAACACAGAATACGTCATCAACATCCCTGCAAGCCTATCCGACAGTTTGGGGAATAAGTTACCCCATGGGTATGTAATCAGCTTTAAGACGGGAACTTGGTAAAAGGTGATTCACACAGGAGTTTTTATGCGTTATTTATTAATGATAGTAGGAATGTTTTTAACCGTTGCTTGTTTACAAGGTCCCCCTGGTCCAGCAGGTTCTTCAGGTAGGTATGCTGGCCCTGATGAACCATTGAAGATTATTTGGGCAAATATAAAGAACGGAGCGAGTGGAGTAGAGGCGCGCAAGCAATTTGAGGTGTTTTTTCAAACAGAATCTTTTTATGGAATAAGGCTTAAAACAAATAAATTACTTAATCATGTAGCTTCCCATCAGTCAATGAAGGGGTATAGCAATGGTGTTTTGCTTCCTAAGTATTCTTATGATAGTTGGATTACTGGGGATGATATGAGCTATCAGTTAGCGCTTAATAATTCTCAAATTGGAAAAACTTTTAAATTGGAGGTAGGGACAGATTTAACGGCTATGGATGGAACTAAATTGTCTGAACCCTATTCTATTAGCTTTACTCCTGAGCCTCATTTAAGGTTAGCGATGATAAGGGGAGATGAGAGCTTTCCTGCAGGTACATCAATTAATGTAGAGTTACCTGCTCAAATTAATACTCCAAATGAACTTGTTACGGATTGGAGAAATGTAATATTTTTACGATTTAATGAAAGGATTCTATTATCTGAAGTTTTAAAAATCACAACAAACAACCCAGAATTGAGAATAGACTCGTCGTATTATCAAATGCTTGAAGAGGGAAAAACAATGACTGAATGGAAGAATATTGAGTTAACTTCCTACTACAAAGATCCCGCTAATCCATGGGGTGACAATAGCTTTCGTCAGAACACAGAATACGTCATTAACATCCCTGCAAGCCTATCTGATAGTTTGGGAAACAAGTTGCCCCATGGGTATACAATCAACTTTAAGACGGGGACTTGGTAAAAGGTGAATTACACAGGAGTTTTTATGCGTTATTTATTAATGATAGTAGGAGTATTTTTAACCGTCGCTTGTTTAGAAGGCCCCCCTGGTCCAGCAGGTGCTTCAGGTGGATATGCTGGCCCTGATGAGCCGTTGAAGATTACTTGGTCAAATATAAAGGATGGAGCGAGTGGAGTAGAGGCACGTAAAGC
>CAZLBO010000287.1:0-3827 GCA_964557725.1 uncultured Bifidobacteriales bacterium
AAGGTCGAAACAGAGTTAACATTCCTAGATGGACTCCTCGGTGGATTCACATGGGGTTTATATACTCCTCGAACCGCACGGGTCTATTGCTCAAGATAATGTATCCAAGGGGAGAGAGCTTCAAAGTATTAAAAGAAGTCTCTCCTTTTACGTTTAGTTTAATCAATATATTCACTTGAATCATGAGTGTTTCAGAATTTACATTTCTATTCTTCACATTTAAATTTTTGAATTTGGAGAAAAACTAAAGCACTTGCTCTACATCAAAATAGCGGATATCGTAAGTAAGTGGAACAGAGACTCCTGCTTTGGTCTTAACCCCTGTCAATGTGATATAAAAAACAATCTCTTTTTGAGTATTTAAAACCCCTGTCCAAGCATTTTTTAGAGTCCCTGTTTTGGGCTTAATCGTAACATGCCCTCCAATACCTGTTTTTACTCTGAGGTAGGAACCATCGGCATTGATGACTTCACTTCCGACCTTTGTAGTTAATTGATTTATAATAGCTCCTGTTGCATTATTCTCTCGTATGGTTACTGTAAAATCGGTGCCATTTTCAGGAAAGTTAAATTTATCCTTGTTAAAATTCTGAACTGTCCAAACCGTATATTTTTGAGGATCTCCTCGGTTCATAAAATCAGCAATTGTATTTTTTTTGGAAAGTTTTTTCATTGTGGTTTGAATGGGGTAGTTGCCATTAGGGAAGGCTGAGAAATCAATGACTTGTGGCTTAAAAAGATCGATAGCTGTTCCTAAAACTTTATAATAAGCATAAGCTCCATGTTTATCATTGATATCAAGGTAGCCAATTCCTGTGGTTTTCATGTTAGGGTTTAAACCCCAGTTTCGATGACCCATCGCATGAATTTTAGTAGGCTTGGCATTATCAGGGACTTTTCCTTCTGAATAATTAAACTCTACAGTAGAATGGTAACGCCACATATTTAAAGAGGTGCCACCGCCCCCCCATGCGTTACTTGTAGAAGACCCACTGTATCCTAATTTATAAAAAGTGTCATCCATATCAGCAACTTGAGTAGGATAATGGGCTCCACCACCTGGTGCAACGTGTTTAACTACTAAAGCGTGTTCGGTAATATTTTGTGCTTCTGTGCTGTAGGCAACAGTGGGGATTTTGCAAATGACTCGGTAATAATTAAACCATTTAAGCATGTGATCTTTAAATTGAGGAGTATACTCGCCTTTGTCATAGGGCTTCACAATGGAGGGCACTCGAATGTATCTTTTGGCAAGAGTGGAAAAAGACTCATTCGCACCATAGCCCTTCATGATTTCATCCCAAATAAATTTCAAAGTTTTTTTAGAATAGCCTGGTACATTAAGTTTGCCCATATCCGATTTATTTGCATAAGCGGGATAAGTTGTTAGTGGAAGACCTGTGCAATTAAATTGGATACTTGTTCCTTGTTGCTGAATAGCTTTTTTTAGAAGAATATTAGTTGAATTTAAAGTAGTGATGAGAGGGTCGGTTTTTGAATGATGTGTGATAGGAATTAAAAAAGTACTGGATTGTTCGCCAATGCTTAATTGAATAACATATAGAGAAGGAGTTAAGTTCAAGTTTTTAAAAGGATTAATTTGGTATGAACCAGAGCGGAGCAAAGTGGAGTGTTGTGCATAAATTTGGCCTGCTATGTTTTGAACAGTAAAACTTATTTTTTGATTCTCTAATAAGGTGATTTGGAGAAACTGACCTATTTGTTGTGGCTGAAGCTGAGAAATTCCTTTAATTTTTTTGATGGATACGATGTTGGTTGAGAGAGTAAATTGTCCATTAGCATCTGTTAATGTTTTTTGAGTGGGTGTGGTAGTATTAAAGACTTCACAGTTTTGAATGGGCAAGTAATTGTGACCTAACACGGTGCCAGTAAGTTCTATGGCGTGGGTAAAAGGAATGAAAAATGAAAGGAAAAGAAGCTGTAAAAGTTTTAATGAGTTGTTGTTCATATTTTCCTCAAGTTGTGATATTCATTGTACAAGGTTAAATTTAACTCATTTTCACTTAAATATAAGGGCGATTTAGTTGGTCCCTGGCACCGCGCGTCCCTGGCACCAAATGGGGACAGGGACGTTTTTTCTTTTTTTTCGCTATTTTTACTCATCTAAACCCTCTTTATTTCATCACACCAACTTTGAGCAACCCAAGTATGATAAGTTCGCAAAATAATCCTGAATAGTAAGACTAAATCCCTCAATTTTTCTATGTCATTTATAGACATCTAAAAAGGGAATGGCATTGGACAAACAAGATGAACTCAAAGAAGGTTTCAAAAACCTAAATATCAATGACAGCATTGAGCGGGTAGACGCCCTTTTAAAATCAAAGATGCCTTCAACTCTTGAAAAAATCGGTTTTAGCCTAGGTATTCGCCTAGCGTTAGGCATGGCCTCAGAAATTAAAAATGCGAAGCCCCTTGGTTCAGAAACAGGTGAGCTTATTGCAGGATGGATCAAAGAGCACGGTCAAGCCCCTGTGGAAGAGGCCATTCAAACCGCTCGTACTTTTTTGACAAGCCCCGATAGACTTAAATCAGAAATGGAATCCAAGCTCAAGGATGCGAAGATGATTAACTCTAAAAATGGCTAAAAGTTTACAGGAAGTTCTTTCTTCCGATTCCAGAATTTACGCTTCCATTGATATCGGATCAAACTCTATGTTATTGCTGATTGCTCAGTTATCAAAAGGGCGATTAGTACCTTTGCACGAGTCTATCATGGATTTAAAAACAGCCGAGAATCTTTTGAAGGACAAGGGAATCTCGGAGGCTAAAGTAGAGAAGATTTTTGAGACTTTAAAATTTTTTCAGGTTAAAATTGAAAAATACAAGGCACAATTAATTTCTGTATTAGGGACAGAAGTCTTTAGAAAAGCCCCCAATGGACTCGAGTTAATGAGGCAAATAGGGGTGGAAATGAAGGTAAAAGGAAGCCTTTTAAAAGGAGAAGAAGAAGCTCGATATTCCTATTTGGCTCTTTCTCATCAGCTTAATCAGAAGCATTTAGCCGTAGCAGATATTGGCGCAGGGAGTACAGAAATAAGCTTTCCTAAACACTGTTTATCTTACAAAGTAGGGGCGTTGATGTTATTGGAATGGGGAAGAACTCCAGAAGATTATTTGAGGGTTTGCGAAGAGAGTTTTAGAGACTTAGAACCCTTGTCCGCAGAGGCAGATTTAGTAGGAGTGGGGGGAACTTGTACCACTTTAGTGATGATGCATTACGGAATGGAAGAGTATCAGAGCGAAGCCATCAATGGTAAAGTCATTGAGCGTGGGCAGGTAGAAAACTGGATAGAGCGTCTGTCCCATAGAAAGGCAGAGGAAAAATCATTAGTTGGCTTGCCAAAAAACCGAGAAAAAATGATTTTACCTGGGCTTTGTATATTATTAACTATTTTAAAAAAAATGAAAATTAAAAAAATGAGTGTTTCAACCTGGAGTATTCGCCACGGCAGTATTCTAGATGCAATGAATTATTAATCCTATGATAGAAAACCCCAAAGGCATTCGAATCAATCAGTATCTCGCAAAAGTGGGGTACGGTAGCCGTCGTAAAGTAGAAGAAATCCTGTTGAAAAAACGGGTTAGACTCAATAAAAGAATTGTAGAAGAATTAGGCACTCGGGTTATGCCCGAGGATGTGGTGACAGTAGATGGAAATAGGTGCGAATTGCCAAAATCCAATATTTATGTCGCATTTAATAAGCCCAAGGGCTGTTTGTGTACCAAAGATGACCCTCAAGAGAGGAAGTTAATCTATGATTATTTGCCCCATTCACTGGCTTTATTAAATTACACAGGGCGAT
>CAZLBO010000288.1:0-3820 GCA_964557725.1 uncultured Bifidobacteriales bacterium
GATGAGCTTCCTAGATGGTTAAACTGAATACGGAGGGGGAGTTCCCCTAAATGATCAAAAGTTGTTTTGCTCGTATCTAACCTATCAATGACAAAACCTGTAGAGCCATAAAGGCCAAGGGTGGATAACATATCAAGATTACTGTTTGTGATAAGATCATAAAGAGCATAGGGTAACCGAGTATTGTAATCCTGTTTTTTTAAGTGAAAGCCAGTCCCTAATAGAAAGGAGTGTTTGGAGTTGTAATCATAAATGAATTGGGATTTTAAGAAGTAATTTTTTTCCTTTAATGTGAGGCTAAGTGGTTCGTTTTGAGTCGGATCCTTTTTAAAGGATGTGCTCCAGTCTTGGGTTTGAAAGGCAAGACTTGTTTGTTGACTCCAGTGATCGTTGATGTTCCAGGGGATAATAAGGTGATGGTTTTGATTAGAGATTCCTACTTTTGAAATACTATCGACGGCTAAATTTTTAGAGCGACTAAGCTCTTTTTGGGGGGTGAGAATGGGGGAAGGGGTTATTGGAGGAATAAAAATGGATGTATCTGAAGGTGGCTTTATAATATTGTTTGTTTTAGGGATAATAACATCATAGCTATCTGTAGAGTAGATGCCATTGTATTGAAACTTTAATTTTGGGTGAGCATTCCAAGTGATTCCTCCTTGAAAGTCTTTAAAGACAGGGAGGTTAATGTGGTTTTTATATTCTTGAATGTCATTTTGAAAATTGGGGTCGTCAGATGTTTTTGAAGCAAGGTCTAAAACACTATTGAGAGTTTTGGTAAAATAAAAAGACTGAGCCCCTAATTGAATCCCAAGTTTATTTTTTACTATGGGAGTCTGTAAATAAAAACTTCCTTTTAGCATTGAGAGGTTTGAAGCAAGGCGAAGTCGATCTAACTTATTGGCTTGTGACTTAATGTTTATGACTCCCGAGAGGGCTCCATCATATTGAACAGGAAACGCGTCACTAATCAGTTCAATACTTTTTACAGAGTGCATATTGAATATGGAAAAGACTCCTCCGATATGATAAGCTTGCATTAAAGGAATACCGTCCATAAAGATTTGAGTTTCGCTAGAACTGCCTCCTCGGATAAAGGGTTTGATATTCAAGTCATTTTGATTACTAACTCCAGTGAGGTTAGAAACAAAGCGCACAGGGTCTCCCATGGTAGAAGAATATTGTGACATGACTTTTCTCGAAGTTTTTTGATTGAGAGTGGGTTTTTTACGAACCGTTGCTTTTTTTGTTTTGAACTCAAGTATCTCGATTTCTGGTGGGAAGGAGGCCGAGTCACTTGGTGTCTTTTGGGTAAAAGAATATTGAAAGACTCCGAGTAGGGTTAAGAAAAAGAGACTGGCTTTGAAGTAGGAAGTTAATTTTTTATTCATCTTAAAAAACCCAACTTGTAGCAATATTTAAATTTGCCAAATAATCATCAATATCTGCATCGAGAAATTCAAAATCTCCTGTGGTAACCTGAGGAAAGGTAAAGTTGAGTTGGGGGCTGATAAAGTGTGGCATTAAAAACCAATCGGGAAGTTTGAGTTGAAGCCCTATTCCGATTTGGGATATAAATTGTTTATTTTGAGTGAGTTCTTTGTCAAAATTCTCATTCAGAACATCATTAATTTGAGTGGCGAGCCATGTTTCTCTTAGGTTTATAAATAGACGGTGAGAATAGACAGAACGAGAAAGAGCGTATTCTAGAAAAAAGGAGTTATCAGACCAAATACCCATACCCCAACCTGTATGTAAGTTATGGGAAAACTTTTGTTGGTTAAAATCGGGTAAGCCCAAAACAAGACCAAACTCCATGGTGATAGGGTTAGTGGGGGCTTCAAAATGCCACTGAAGCTCTGTTTTAGGGAAGGGCCCCCAATTATCTTTTAGTCCAAGTTTATAGTTAACGCTACCCTTAAAGGTTTGACTGACGGAAACGGGCTCTGGAGGGTTGCCATTAGCACCATTACATAAAATACTTGAACGAGGGGTTTTATCTAGGCAATCCCAAAGAGGCTGCCTTCCTGCCCCGATGGTTACCTTAGAACGGCCAGCTTTGAGGGTTTCCCCCGTATTAAAATGATGAGTCGAGTAGAGGCATCCGTTAAAAAGAAGGCCAAGACTGATGACTAAAAGAACTTTCAAAATACCCCAACTTAGGACAATCATTGCGAATTTAACCCTAAATAGAATGTAGGAAAGAATAGGTAGCGTTATTGTCACATTTATGTAAAAGTGTGTTCATTATTTTATATTTTCCTTTTAAAATTTAAGGGGATAAGGTAATGGATAAGTTTAAAGTTTTACTGACAGGGCTATTTTGTGTTGGGTTATTGCTAATGGGTTGTGGAGAGAAAAAAGAACAAGAAAAGAGCGAAGCGGTACCTCCTGTACCCGAAGAAGTTAAAACTTGTGTTTATGAGTTAAATCAGGACGATACAAAGTTGACATGGGTTTCTTTTAAACTGACTGAAAAAATTGCAGTAAAGGGGAGCTTTGATTCCATTCAAGTAAATGGCATTAAGTCTGCCGAAACTCTTTTAGGAGCTTTGGGAAGCCTTTCTTTTCAAATAAATGGTGGCTCAGCTAACTCAGATAATGCAGAAAGAGATAAAAAATTGAGCGAGAAGTATTTTGGAATCATGCAAGGTGGTTTAACTATTAGTGGAAATGTGAAGGAAGTTTTAGAGAATGGAAGTGTTGTGGTTTCTATTGCTATGAACGGTGTAGAAAAAGATTTGCCTTTGAGTGTGACTGTTGAAAGTGATACGACTCTTTTACTTAAGGGAAGTATGGATACCGATCATTGGAATATGGGAGCTTCTCTTAATTCACTCAATAAAGTCTGTAAATTATTGCATACAGGTAAAGATGGTATCAGCAAGCTTTGGCCTAATGTGGATATTATTATTAAAGCTGCTTTTAAGAAAACTTGTTCTTAATTTACTGAGTTAAAACGATGAATGACTCAAGTGAAGTGAATCGGCAGATTGTTTTTGAACACAGTAAAAGCCCAAGAAATTGGGGAGAACTGAAGAATCCGTCTCACCAATGCTTGGGTCATAATCCTAATTGTAGCGATAATTTCCGCATTTTTCTCAAGGTGTCTCCGCAAACAAATATTATTGAAGAGTTGCGTTTTCAAGCATCAGGTTCAGCCTTAAATAAAGCCAGTGGTTCCATTATGTCTACTGTAGTTAAGGGGAAAACAGTTGAAGAGGCATTAAGTTTATTTGATGAGTTTCACGAAATGGCCTTAGGCAACCTCGATCCAGAGAAAACTCAAAATCATCTCGGTAAATTGGCCATTTTTTCTGGAATCAATGAGCACCCTTCTCGGGTTAAATGTGCCACTTTAGCTTGGCATGCTTTAAAGGGAGCCTTAGAAAATAGGCAAGAGGCGGTTCTTGATATTGATGTGGTAGAAGGCTCTCATGTTATCGCCTCAGAAGAGATACATCCTGATGATGAACTTGATCTTAAAGGGGTTAAGTGCCCCATTAACTTTGTACGGGTTAAGGTACGCCTTTCGAAAATGACAAAAGGTCAGCAATTGAAAGTTATTTTAGATGAGGGAGAACCTATCCGCAATGTACCTCGTTCTCTTGAGATGGAAGGTCACCGAATTCTATTGCGAGAACCGCTGAGCGGTGGGGCTTGTCACGCTATTATTGTAGAAAAGTGATTTTATGGTTTTTTTGGCCATTTTTGGTTTCTTTTGGTTCCTGGCACCGTGCGTCCCTGGCACCGTGTGTCCCTGGAACCAGCTGTCCCTTGTATGTTAAATAAGAGAAAAAGGATTAGATTGAAAATGTGA
>CAZLBO010000289.1:0-3811 GCA_964557725.1 uncultured Bifidobacteriales bacterium
CATAAATTATCCATGACTCTTTGGTTTCCGTTTTGCAGCACTAAATCACCCTCTAATACATTCAGTTTTCTGCAATACTTCATGATATTCCCCAAGGCATTGGTCTCTAAAACATCAATCTGTTTCAAATCGAGGCATATCATCATATTCCCCGATTCTTGCCATTGGCTGACCATATCATTAAGCTGTTCGGGAGTACAATTTAGCATTTCATTTGTTGCTAATATCAGCTGATAATTCTTATTTCTTTTTCTCGTTCGAGGAGCGCTTCGTCTTTTAAGTTTTGAAAACTTTTCTGGAGTCCCTCTTTTCCATGTCGTACGACATTCGCGACATACCAGTCGAGAATTCATAATTACTAGACGAACAAAATACAACCAACTTTTATCGTGATTGTAAACACTATTGGAGCCACAGTTTGGACAATTTATCATTTCAGGTTTTCTTCCTCCCTGATTATAATAGCCCTGTTCGTGCCCTCCTTTCCAGAAAAAAATCAGTTAGAATCAAAGCCGCCATTGCTTCGACAATCACAACCGCCCGTGGTAACACGCAAGCGTCATGACGGCCTCTAGCTTTCAAAACACCTTTTTCACCTTTTTTATTCACTGTATTTTGGGGTTTAGCGATAGTTGCTGTGGGTTTAAAGGCTATTTTGCCATATAAAGGCATCCCATTGGTAATTCCACCCTGTACCCCTCCAGAATAATTTGTCGCCGTTTTAATTTTGCCCTTTTCTGTAATAAATTCGTCATTATGAGCACTTCCATTAAGTTTTGTTCCCTCAAAGCCACTTCCAATCTCAAAACCTTTAGTCGCAGGGATAGAAAGAAAGCCATAAGCTAAAGCGGCTTCTACTCGATTAAAAACAGGCTCTCCTAGCCCTACGGGGACATTTTTTACCACAAATTGCAATACTCCCCCAATGGAATCACATTCTTTTTTTGTTTTAAGAATCAAGGCTTCCATCAGTTGACTTGCTTTAGGATCTGGGCATCGAACCAAGCTCTTTTCGACGTCTTCTAAATTAAATTGAAGAGGACTTCCTTGACATTCAATTTCGCCCACCTGAGCTACATAAGCTAATATTTCCATTCCACAGGCTTCTTTCAGTAGTTTTTTGGCAATAGCCCCTGCAGCCACCCTTCCTACTGTTTCTCGGGCAGAAGAACGGCCTCCTCCTCTAAAATCTCGAAAACCGTATTTTGCATCATAAGTAAAATCAGCATGGGAAGGGCGATACAAGTCGACCATCTCCGAATAGTCTTTAGATCGCTGGTCTTCATTCTTCACCATCAAAGAAATAGGAGTACCTGTCGTCTTCCCCTCAAATACACCTGACAATATTTCTACCGTATCCGACTCTTTTCTCGGAGTCGTCAAAGCACTTTGTCCAGGTCTTCTCCTGTCTAAATCGAACTGAATATCTTCTGCCGACAATTTTAGGCCTGCAGGACACCCATCAATCACCACGCCTACGGCAAGTCCGTGACTTTCGCCCCAAGTGCTTATTTTAAAAAGCTTTCCTAACTGACTCGACATTTTGCCTCTCTTATTTATGAATCTTTTAATTTAGGATTATTTTTATGTCTGTCTTTATCTCGAATCGTTTTTTTTTCCATATTTTTTTTAAACGCCTCGGTAAGATCAATGCCTGTTTGATTCGCTAGGCAAATCAATACCCACAAAACATCTGCCATTTCATCGGGTAAGTTCTTTTTTAAGTCCGATTTCTTAAAACTCTGATCCCCATAAACACGAGCGATAATTCGAGCCATTTCTCCCACTTCTTCGGTGAGTACGGCCATATTTGTCAATTCAGAAAAATAACGAACACCAATGGTTTTAATCCAAGTATCCACATCCTTTTGCATTTGCTTCATTTCCATTGTACTTTCTTAACCTTTTTTTAATTTGTTTAACTTTTAATTTTAGACGAAGGAAGCATAGCCTTTAACAAGGATATTGAAGTGTGCCTCCACGTAAACCCTTTCAAAATACGCTCCCGAGCATACCCCCCCATTCCCCTTCGCTTTTCTTTATTTATTAAAAGGTCACGCATAGCTTCTTTTAACGCTACTTTATCATTCGGCGGCACCAACACCCCCGAAGCCCCATCCTCAACAGCATCAGGTATTCCACCTGATCTCGTCGCAATCACAGTGGTTTGACAAGCCCCCGCTTCTAAAAAAACAATTCCAAAGCCTTCGACATCCCCTTCCAGTTCTATACTTGGTAAAACATATAACGTTGCCATATTATAGAACGGGCGAATCACTTCCTTCCTAAGTCTCCCCAAAAAGGTTATTTGTTCTCCATATTTTAGAGACTTTTTCAGTTCCAATAGTCTAGGCTTTTCGGGACCATCTCCTGCAATAACCAACTGATGATTAGGGAAATTCGAAGCCATCTCATTAAAAGCCTCCATTAATTGGTTAATATTCTTCCTTGGAACTAAGCGGGTTAAACTCACTATTAAACTTTTACTTTCTAGCCCCAAACTCTCCTTAAACCCATTCTGTTTTTCTAAATAAAATTCTTCTGGATCAACTCCAGGGTAAGCTATAGAAGTTTTTAATGACTTTGAATACTTTCTTTTAAGTAAGCTCTCAATGTAATGACTATTAACCACCGCACGTTGAATCGAACCAAATACCTTTTTCATTAATTGAACATGCAAAGGGCCTAAAACAGAAGTTAATAGTTCTCTTCCATGTACGACACAGGTAATATCATAAGCTTTTCGTTTTTTTTTCCACAACAGAAAAGGAATCCCTACTTGCCACTGTCCATAGACGACATGAGTAATAGACATCTTAGCTAAAAGAAGGGGAAGGATTAACAATAGTGGTAAGAATAACCAAGAAGTATGTATGGGAATAGAAATTACTTTAGCACCGTAATAGTCCTTTTTGTTTGAAATAGAGCCTGCACATAACACTGTCACTTGATGCCCCATTTCAACCCAGTTTTTAGCTACCTGCCCAAAATAAGTTTGAATGCCTCCAATATTAGGAGGAAAATCTTGGGTTATGATTAAAATTTGAATAAAACTCTCCTTACTCACTCGACAAAGAGAAAATAGTTAAAAACTATTTTTTTTAGTTAAATTAACCTTAAGTGATGAATCATTTTGACGTAATATTAACCTGCAACTATTCCCCTTGGTCTAGCTATTCTGGTGGAGGTCAACGTTCTACACATTTTATTGCTACCGCCCTCACTGCCAAGGGATACAAAGTTTGCGTGGTATATAGCAAAGCATTCTGGGAAAGAATCCCTCACCCCAAAGTACCTTATCAAATTAAATGGGCTCTTTTCTTTGCTTTCAAACCTGGCATTAGCTCCCCCTTACGGTTTCTCAATGGGCTTTCTTATTATAGATTAATAAAAAAAATATCTCATAAAAACACCACTATCCACTCCAATGGAGAAGAAGGTAGCTTGCTGGGCTTTTTATCACAAAAAAAGTCCTTTTTTATCACCAATCGATACCCCCGCTTCCGCTCTTTTTTATTGCAGAGTGATTGGAGCCGGTGGCAAACATGGATTCGTATTTTTTTTAAAGAACCCCGATTTATTGCTTACGCCCTTGCTTTTAAAAAAGCCGAAAAAATCAGTTGTACAAGTACCTATTCTATGCAGCATGTTATCGATTGCTTCCACTTTACTCAAAACAAGATCACCTTTATTCCCAATGGGCTCGATCCCATTTTTATAGAAAGGGGATATGTTTATCAACAGCAAACCTCACTTCTTTTTTTTGGTCGATTAACTAACGCCAAAAGAGTTGATCTTTTACTTAAAGCAT
>CAZLBO010000290.1:0-3803 GCA_964557725.1 uncultured Bifidobacteriales bacterium
TACTTTAATGATGCCTTCCCTAGAATTTCTCCTAAAGAGCCCCCTATTCTTGAACTCGTATACAAAAAGAAAAATGCTTTCAGCTTAATCCATAGGCAACCCAGTACCTTACAACGACTCATCAAATTATTACGTGAACGATACATCGGAAGTGCATTTAGCGTTGAACTTGTTTTAGAAGAAGAAAAAGAAGAAGAAAAGGAACCTCAACCTTCTACCAATCGCCCCCAACCCCATTTAAGTGAAGAAGAACTTGCGGAAAAAGAGCCCATTATCGGCTACATCATTGAATTATTTGAAGGCTCATTGGTCAGATAAGAACAACTAGTTATATTCATAAAAAATGAAAAAAAAGAGCAGCATTAACAACACAATACATTCACTTTAAAAGGAGAAGACAACCATGAACATGCAAAAAATGATGAAAGACATGCAAAAGATGCAGGGGAAAATGACTCGCATGCAGGCCGAAATGGAAGACAAAGTTTTTGAAGCCGAAGCAGGAGGAGGTATGGTTAAAGTTAAAATGTCTGGCAAAGGCGAATTACAAAGCATCCGTTTATCTGCTGATGTAGTGGATCCCGATGACATCGAAGCTTTAGAGGATTTAATTTTAGCAGCTGTAAATAATGTAAAGACTCAAATTGACTCTGAATCTCAAGAGAAAATGGGAAGTATTACAGGAGGAATGAAGATTCCAGGAATGTAATTCTTTATTTTAAAACAAAAAAATAGCCCCTAAAAAAGGGGCTATTTTTTTGTTTATACTTAATTTCCAAAGGCTATAAAACCTGCTTGCGACTAAACAAAAGCTTACCTTGAAGATTGCGGTACTGTAAGAAATAAATACCCTCTTGAGCCTTTTTACTGGCTTCCAAAGCTCCGTTCCAGTATGAAACCTTACCTGATTTATTCACAGAAGCAGAAGATTTACCGATTAATTTACCTTGAACATTATAAACTTCAACATTCAAAGCCGTTCCCGCTTTTAAATACAATGGAACTCCCCTATCAAAAGCGCTTACATTACTATACAAAGGAGGTTCGTAAAAACCAGCTCTTAAACGACTTGATTGATTAGAAGTGCCTTTAGCTACTTTAAAAGCCGCTTGATTTTTATCAAAAAGTGCTTGGTCTTGACAACCACCTACATAATCAATTCGAGAAAGAATTGCTTTTGGAAGCCCATAGCCCCCTCCTCGAGCAAGAACATATAAAGCACCATCAGGGCCATACTTTGCTTCTGTCATTGCATTAAATATTTTTGTGTTATCAGTAAGCAAGCCTTTTACTCCATAAGTAGCGTCCTTCTTTTCCGCAGTGACATTTCCGCCATTTTTTATAAGAGGAACGATTCGAGCGTTACTCCCATTAAGTCTGCTAAAAATAAATGTTTCATGAAGTTGAGGAGGAAAGGTTCTATTAGACCAAATAGAATCTCCTCTTCCATAATAATAAAGTGCTTGTGCCATCACTACATTAAATTCCTTATCCATAACCATATCAGCAGGATAAACCTTAGGAAGGTTTTGAATTGCTTTAGGGCCTACTAAGTCGCCCGCTACGGAATCTCCTAAAGTAGGTATTTGATCAAGCTTATGTTTGTATCTATTATTTGAACCCCCTGTACGACTAGAGCGAGCATTCCCTTGATAATGAGGCCAGCCTCCATAAATAGGTTTATTAATGATATTCACTTCATCATGGTTACCTCCCGTGCATACCTCTCCCCAAATATGAATCAATTCTACAGGATGCCCCGTAGAAGAAAAGTTACTCCGTTGTCCCTTTGCAAAAATTTCTGGTTTCACTCGACTCGTGTCTAGGTAATCTTGTTGTGTATCAAAAGGAGCAAAATATTCGCCAAAATTTCCCTTGGGAATCGCATAACCAGCAACAGAATTATCAGGATGGATTCGTACTACTCCACCAATTAGATTTGTTGTATTAGCCGATGTCCAAGCCGCATTCTCAACTTTATTATTTACAACCTTATCAGAGCCCACATTATCACCCACTTGTAAAAACAAATCTCCTTGAGCGTTAAAGTACATGTCTCCTCCACTATGCCACCTATCCGATGTCGTTGCTTCCATGGTCAATAACACCTTTTCGTTTACTAATGTATACTGCGGTGTCATTTCAAAACGTGAAAGAAGCATCACTCTATTTTGATTTTTTGCGACTTTAGGCGTATAAAAAACAAATAACCAACGGTTCATCTCAAAATTGGGGTGAAAAGCAATTCCTGTTACGCCGTGATCACCGCCACCATATTTCTTGTCCTTACGTCCGGTAGTCCCTACACTTCCCTGAATAGTCTCAAAGTCTTTGATTTTTGTGATTTTCTTATTTTGAGAATCATAGCGATAAAGAATACCTTCGAACCCTCCATAATAAACGTCAAAATCATCACCATTCTTTAACAAATCAAACCGAATCAGATTTTGAGCACTGGTATCTTTAAGAGTATTCTTCATATCATCGTCATTCCTGCCTGTATGGGTAAACAAATAATTCACCTTAAAGTCAGAAGCCTTGAGGGTTGCATTTGCTCCACAATTCGCATGAGTAATAGGATATTGTGCCGAAACAAATACCGTTCCTAATAAAAAAAGTAAAGTGTAAAAGCTTACCTTACGAAAGTTTGTATGCATAGTGAATCCCCTTAAAATATATCTTGTACTTAATCTAGCTCAGGAATATTTTTATTAGGGTGAAAAATAAGTGTAAAATGGTATTTTTTTGCTAAAATACACTTCCTTTGTGTATTATTTACCGAATTCGCCATCGTTGAGTACTGCTCTTCTCAAACAACCCCACCGCAAATTCCCATTTTACTTTAGTTATTTGAGAACCTAACTCAATGCGCAATCTATCTAACCCTGGCAATAAAACATGAAAACCCGTATAGCCTCCCCAACCTTCTTCGCCTTTCGTCCAATTTTGCTTTTCCCAAAAGTACCCTCCATCCACACCCAACACCCATTGAAGTCCAATAAAACCATGGATTCCAAAAAAAGAAAATGTTTTATTGCCTATCCATTCATAACGGTACTCCAAGGTGGTGAGAATCTCTCCATCGCCGATAAAGTCACCCGCAACAAAACCCCTGAGTGAATTCGATCCTCCTCCATAATATTTATCATATGAACCGACCTTTCCCCATCTATTTTGGATGAGTAAAGAGGTATGCAAAATGTGTTTTTCTCCAAAGGCCAAAAAGCTACGTCCATCTATCAACAACTCCATGTAATTGGTACTTCCTCCCAAAAGACCTCCGTATACATTGCCGAGGCCTTCTAAATAAAGTCCTCGATGAGGATTCACCCGTGATTCCCTCGTATCCAATAACAATCCCCCTCCTATTTGAGGTACCCAATCCCTATCCCCCGATGTGCTTACTAAAACATCCCGGGCTTCATCTTGTGGTACCTCAATGGTATACAACTGAGTGTTAAATAATCCTTATAAATTATGACTCAAGGGGTACTTTAGACTCACACTCCCCATATGTGATTTTTCAGAAAAATTGCCTAAGTCATTATAACTATCCATTAACTGATAGAATAATGAGTACTCAAGTGGCCAAGCTCCCAACCAAGGAGACTCTAAAAGAAACATCCCTTCTGTACTCCTTCCCCATCGAGGAATAGATGTTCGAACTTGAAATTCCATACGAATATCTTGTCCTTTTAAATTGAGAAAAGCCAAGGCAGGTCCTACAATCCAGCCCTCTTGATCTGTTATTTTACTACCAATTAAAGGGATAAAAGGCGGGAGTTCTTTAAATCTATATATCA
>CAZLBO010000291.1:0-3793 GCA_964557725.1 uncultured Bifidobacteriales bacterium
GACTCGGATATTGCTATGGATGCTGCCGCTTGTATTGGCTGTGGCGCTTGTGTAGCGGCTTGTAAAAATGCTTCTGCCATGTTATTTGTAGGTGCAAAGGTTTCTCATCTCGCTCACCTTCCTCAAGGAAAGGCAGAAGCCACTCGTAGAGTACAGAAGATGGTAGCTAAAATGGACGAATTAGGTTTTGGGAGCTGTTCTAATACTTATCAATGTGAAGCCGCTTGTCCTAAAGAGATTTCTGTGGAGCATATCGCAAAATTGAATCGGGAATATGGAAAAGCGACGCTTTTTTCTCGATCCTAATCTGCTAATTTAAGGGTATAAAGCAAAGGAGGAGCTAAAGATAAACTTTAACTCCTCCATGTGCTTGCCGTCTTTCAGGAAAAAGGCGGACAAATTCAGTTTACCACTGCTAAAAGCTAATTGCAACAACTTTTCAGTAAAATTTCAAGAAAATCTTGAAGAAGGCTTTTTTTGCTTCATTTCGGTGTAAAATCCAAGAAGATTCCAGACGAGCTGGAATGACTGGGGCTCTCTTAGGAGCGGGTCCAGTCTACGCTTTTTAATTCGATGTGAGAGTCTTCTAGGCCTGCAATAATTCCATGGGCTAATTTATCAGTTAGCTTATTGTGAAAAATACGAAGGGTTAAACGAGTTACTGTAGTTTTTTCTTCATAATTCTTGTAAATATCACAGCTCATCACATCTAAATTTTGCTCCTTAACCACCCTAATCACAGAAGAAGAATCAATTCCTACAGGGGTTTTAATCGTTAAAATACGATAAGAATCTTTTTTATAAGTTTTTTCAAAAGACTTCAGCCCGACAAGTCCTAATAGTGAGGAAACCGTGGTGACAATCGCTAATGTAAAATACCCTGCCCCTGCGGACATGCCTATCCCTGCTGCAATCCATAAACAGGCAGAAGTAGTAAGCCCCCTTACCGTAATCCCCTCTTTGATGATTACCCCTGCTCCCAAAAAGCCAATGCCTGTCACTATTTGAGCGGCTATTCGACCAGGGTCCGAGGCGATAATCTTCCCCTCATGACTCACACCTTCTGCCGCTACTAGCTGAGACAATACCATAAAAACAGCTGCGCCCATGGCTACAAGTAAATGAGTACGCAACCCCGCAGAACGACCATGTACATCTCGCTCAAAGCCTATCATCGCTCCTAAGCCACCAGCTAAAAGCACTCGTGCCAAAATCACCCAAGTTGTTTCTGAAAATTCCATCACACTAATCTAACCTTTTTCGTCCTTACTATGAAAGTGTCTTCTCCCTTTTTAATTATAGGATAAGAGTCATTTTAAAGCCCACTCCTTTTTCTGCTCACAAAAAAGGAGCAACATTTAACTTATTTCTTTCCTTTTTTTAATTTATGACTTAGGGAATACTACTTTAGGATACATCAATGACACGCGCAACGGACATATATATATACTTAGATTATCGGGAGTACCTCCGAGACTTCTTTGCTCATAAAAAAAAAGAAAATAAGATCTATTCTCAAAGATACTTCGCTCAAAAAATGGGCGTTAAATCAAGTGGCTTCTTTTCAGATGTCTTTAACGGAAAACGTAACCTATCCACTACAAATATTGTTCAAGTCTCTCAAGGCTTAAAGTTAAAAGTAGATGAGGCACACTATTTTGAAACCCTAGTTCGGTTTAATCAAGGCAAAACCATTGCCGATAAAAAGTACTGGTTAAATAAAATAATGAGATGCAAAAATATTGATGTTAAGTTGCTCAACAAAGACAGCTATCAATACTTCTCCCACTGGTACCACGCCGTTATCCGTGAGCTTCTATTTTTTTACCCCTTAAAGGACGAGTTTTCTGAATTAGCCTCAGCCCTTATTCCTTCTATCAAAACAGAAGAAGCTAAAGCCTCTGTCCAACTTTTAGAGGATCTCGGTTTAATTGCAAAAAACAAAGAAGGCTTTTACAAACAAAAGGATGCCATTTTATCGACAGGGGAGTCTATTCGCTCCATAGAAGTCGCTCAGTTTCAAATAAAAATGATGGAACACGCTTCTGTTGTTTTTGATAAAATCCCTGCGAAAGAAAGAGATGTATCTTCACTCACACTTAGCCTCTCTCCGGAGGGCTACAAAGACATTCACGCACTCTTACAAAACACCAAAAATGAAATTTTAAAAATTGCGAAACATGACTCACATGAAAAACGAGTTTACCAACTTAATTTACAGTACTTTCCCGTAACCAAAAAAAATATCAAAACTATCACAGATTCAAGTATCTCTAAGGGGGAATAAATGAAATTTCAATCAAAAAAAGGTCTACTCATTTTTATCATAGGTTTAACACTCCTTCTGATTATCGGCTGTCTTTCTGAAAAAACAGCAGGTAGTGGAACCGCTACAGGTAATGTAGAAGGAGTGTTTCTTTCAAAATCGGATAAACCATTGGCAGACACCAAGGTCAAACTATTTAAAAAGTCGACTAAAATTCTGTCTCCCGATGAAACAAGAAAGGAATTAGAAACAACCCAAACAGATAAAAACGGAAAATTTAGTTTTGATGTGGAAGACGGGGATTACACCATTGTAGCTAATAATGAAGGGGAATTTGCCTTTATTGATTCCATTGAAGCAGGGACTGATGAAGCCCAAAACCTAGAGGGCTTGTTACAAAACCCTGGTGGCCTTAAGGGGAAAATCAAAAACACTTTAGAATTAAAAAGCCCAGGTTCGGTTATCATACACTTGTTAAGTACTTCTATCTTTCAGAATGTTAACGATGATGGCACTTTTTCGATTAAAGATATTCCTGCTGGTTTTTATACTTTTGTTTCCTATTCTAGCTATCAACCCGAGTTTTCACCAAAATATGACACTGTTCGAATCTACCCAGATTCTATCACAGATTTAAATGAATATGAATTAAATTATTATGGAATTCCCATTCCCAAAAACGTTAGCACCTCTTTTGACACCCTCAACAGCACTGTGGCACTTTCTTGGGATTCTGTTAAAAATTACGAGTTTGATGCTTATATTGTTTACCGAGGGGTCGAAGATAAAAGTGGCCGAAACTTTAAGTATCATGGGTACACCAATGACACTTTGTTTCATGATAAACTAGAAGTTATCCCCAATGATTCCATGCGTTATGATTACCGAGTTTTTCTCGTCACTATGAGAGGCGACTCTGGTGACTATTGGGGCACCCACAGCATTGATGTCGTTTCCAAAGATTTTATTATCCCTAAAGTACAAGGGGTTCAATTAGAATATCAAGCCTTAAACGGAACGGTACATATCAGCTGGGATAGTGTAACTCATTTTAATGCTTTAGGAGGATACCAAATCATAAGAGAAATGAGCTATCGTTCCCTAGACACAAGTAACAACCCCAATGACTCCACCTTTCGCCTTGATACTTTGCCTCTCGCTCTTGGTACGAGTTACACGGATACTATTTTCCCCAATGTGATTAAGTTTGAAAATATTAACCCAATCAATATTAAATATAGGGTGAGCGCTTATCATAAGGACTGGAAGGTGGCTAGGGGTCTGGATAGTGTAAAAGCAATTAGGGTGAAATCTTACAAAGCATTTAAACCCATAATTAGTGCAGGAAAAGCTCAAACGACAGGGTTAGGCACCGAAGTCACTGTAAAGGGAAGCATTCTCTCATCCACTTTTAAAGTAACTAAAATGGAATGGCAAATTGGAACTGATAACGCATGGCATGAAACAGATGATAGTAGTTACACCTTTACCACTCCTACAAAGTATGAGACAACTAATATTAGTTGT
>CAZLBO010000292.1:0-3774 GCA_964557725.1 uncultured Bifidobacteriales bacterium
AGGATTTTGGCTCACAATTCCTTTAATCTTTTGAAATTGCCCAGCATTAGCCACACTTGACCCACCAAATTTGCACACAACTCTAGACATATTATCCTTTTTTTCTCTAATAATAACTAATCACACCTATTTTCTCTATTTCACTGATTTTTAATTTTAAAAAAAAGTTAAAGAGACTCAACCTATCGTCCGATAACTATAAATAGGAGATTCTCTCAAAGACATTATGGATATTTCACCACTACAAAACCAAATAATACGCTCTTACAGTGACAACAGCCACAAACCAAAGAGCCACGCAAAAAAAACCACTACAAAATCAACAAACCCTAAAGATTCTGTCACTATTTCAAAAAAGTCATTAAATAAGCTCGACCAAATCAAAGCGAGAGTAGCATCTGGCTTCTACTCTTCTAATGAAGTTAAAAATGACATTACAGAAAAACTTTCAAACGTTCTCAATCAAATGTTTGATTAAAGACTTTGCCACACACCTTGTGTTGTTTGGTGTTGTTGCGTTTTAACTGTTTTTTGTGTCTTTAGGTTTTATTCAAACCTATTTAATCTATACATCGATAATATGTTAGTGTTTTAAAAACAGTTCTTGTTTTTGATTCTCCAGAAGTTTATTTTTTTTAAGAATTTACAGCGGGGACATCTGGATGAGTACATCTTCATTCAACAGGCAATTAGCCTGTTGTAGCATTATTTTATTATCAATTTTTTCACTCTATAGCTTTGGAGAGGCCCGCTCCCACACCTTTTCCCCCAAAAAGAACGTCATACAAAGAAAACAAAAAAAAACCGTTACCACCCCTTCTCATAAATCGTCTAACCATTTTAGCCATCATCCTTCGGGATGGTTGTTTGAACTACCTAAAGGGAGAAAGGGTTTTAATGAAAGCACCGCCGAAGTCTCAGGATCTTGTTTTGATAAAAATGGAGAGTTGTGGTCTATTGGAGATGCTGGGGTCAACGGACAAAAACTTTCTCAAAGTCACTTTAACTCTAAAGGAGAGTTAGTTAAGCAAAAGGTTTATTTTATCACCTCTTATAACAGAGATATGGAGTGGATTGTTTGTGACAAAAAAAATAACACTTTGATTATTGGAGATACAGGGGACAACCTCCATACAAGAGGTCTTGATGTAAGCAAGTTAAAAAATAGTTTTATGGAAAAACAAAAAACATACCATTCTAAAAGAGCCAGATACAATCAACACCACTCTACCGCCCCCCTTTTAGACAGTAAAAAAAGAAACAAAGAGCTTAATGCAATGGAAGGACAGCTTCAAAGGGCATGGATTAAACTCAAAAATTATTTTTTAAAAACCAGAGAAGCTCGAATTTATGTTTACAATATAACCCCAAGCACCATGACAACAAGCTATGACGGAAAAACCTATCTAAAAAGAGAAGGCTTCTTAAAGCTAAAATATAAAGGTGGGCCTATGGATGTTGAAGCGGCTGTTTTAAAAAATAACAAAGGAAGCCAATCCCTCTATCTTTTTGAAAAAACAAACCCTTTCTCTCTCGTTCCTTTTGCTAAGGTTGTCAAACTTAATTTAACACAAAATATTGAGCACAATACCCGCCTCAAAACAGCGGTTCCCTTTACCACGCCACACGAGGTACAAAAACTTCAACTAAGCGTAGACTACAAAAGGCATCTATTCATCACCGACGCAACCCTTTCTCAAGATGAATCCACCCTTTACTTATTAACAAACAATGCCGTGGTTCGGTATAAAAACTGGGAGTCCAAACAAACAAATAAAAAAGCATGGATCAAAGAGCTCCCCGAACCCCTTAAGTATGCAAACCTTCAACTAGAAAGTATTAGTCTACATAAAAAGCCCGACGGCACTTTTTCTATTATCATGGGGTCTGATTATGGGAATTTTTTCGTAAGCTTTGAGCAATTCTTTTTAGATGAAAACCTGTCCCATGATGAAAAGAAAAAGTTTGATTGGAAACCTCTCCTCATTTCTTCTACACTTAAACCTCAACTTAAGTTCAGGTCCAAATCCCTGTAGCACCTTGCGAATGATAGAAACCGTTTTAAAAACAAAGGATGTTTTTTCTGAGATAAGCTTAGCCTGTCAAAATACTCTTTTTCCCAACTCTTCCACCTTTCTTCTTCATTTACTTGAACATTGTAACCATCAGCCTTTTGGTCTCGACATTCGAATTCTTCGGGCCAATCAAAACCAAACCACATTATACTCTACAACTGGAATACAACAACTTAACATCCCCGAGTATTACAGACAATTAAAACCTATTCAAAACAAATCCATTCACCAACAACCCTCTATTCGAACCCAAAAAAATATTGAACTATTTTTTCCTCTTCCCAATAACTCATTTATTATGGGGTTTCCGGAACAAAACCCACAAGATGAAAAGTTATGGCTACTCGTTCAATCAAAAACAAAAAGCTTTTTCAGTTCTAAAAACATCAACAGATGGAAAAGGTTAGCTTTTAAAATCTCTTGCTCCCTTTCTATTATCGACTTTCGCAATCAACAACAACAACTCAGCACCTTTAAAAACCAAGAAGAAACCGTTGCCATTTTAGTCCACCAGCTAAAGTCGCCTCTCAACACGCTTCACTCTTCTCTTCATTTAATTCAAGCAGAAAAAGAGCACCCTCTTTTACAAGACTGTTCAAGCCTCATCAAAAAAACTCGCTCTTTAATTGATGAGTACCTCTCTTATTTAAAAATAAACCAAATCCAATTAACTTGGGTTTCTACAAAAGTATTATTTCAAGAAGTAGAGCATTATTACCAGATGTCGCTCCATCGGCTCTCTATAAGCCTTCACATTGATCCTTCTTTAAAAAAAGAAGGTTTAAGTTTGAGGGGGAACCTTTCTTTTGTTTTCCAAGTCTTTCAAAACCTGATTGATAACGCAATCAAATCCATTCAAAAAAACGGTTCCATTTCCATCAAACAAGTTTCCCACTCAAATAGCACCCTATGCCTTGTCGTGGTAGATAGTGGAGAAGGAATTGAACTAACAATGTCTGACAAAGTTTTTTCTCCTTTTGTCACAAAGTTTCGCAACGGACACGGCCTTGGGTTAAGTTGTTGTAAGCGAATTATGACGCTAGTGGGTGGACACATCTCATACGGAATCAATAACAATCAAGAGAAGGGGTTTTTCCTTACCTTTACCCATCAACAAAAATCTTATGCCTAAAACACAAACTCACTCCAAGTGCGCTATTCTTATTGTAGAGGATAATCCTATTGAGTCTCAATATTTAGCACACTTTATTAAAAACCAAAATCTTAATTGCACAATTAGCCCAAACATTAAGTCAGCTAAAAACCTCCTTCAATCAAACACCTTTCAATTGCTTTTTTTAGATTTTCACCTCCCTGATGGAACAGCAAAGGATTTGCTTCTTTGGCTTCAACCACTTAAAAAACCGCCTCTCATTTATGTTCTCTCTGCATTTGGAAGTATTTCAAAAGCAGTTGAAACAATAAAATTAGGAGCCCACGATTTTATAGAAAAACCAATTTCTGAGTCCGATGTTATTGCTGCCTGTCACTCGTTAAACCATACACAACAAAAAGAAGACCTAGAACAGGCTGCTATTCAATCGGGTATCATTTGTTCCCCACAATCTCCTCTTTTAAAGGAGCTCAAACTTGCCCAAATTATTGCCCCAAAAAAATGTAGTGTCTTTATCCAAGGCGAAAGCGGAACAGGCAAAGAGGTTTTCGCTCGTTTTATTCACCAACAAAGCAATCGTTCACA
>CAZLBO010000293.1:0-3761 GCA_964557725.1 uncultured Bifidobacteriales bacterium
ACCCCTACTTTACAACTGATAGTGCTGCAACCTTAAGAGCCATTGAAACTAATTGTGATATTATTATGAAGGCGACTAAAGTTGATGGTATTTACGATAAAGACCCCATGAAACACAATGATGCAAAAAAATATGACCTTTTAAATTATACAGAAGTCATTAATAATCAATTAGCGGTAATGGATACTTCTTCAATTGCCTTGTGTCGAGAGAATAACATGCCTATTTTAGTCTTTAATATGACCAAAAATGGAAACTTACTCAAAGCAGCCAAGGGCGATGCTTTAGGAACCATAGTAAAAGTCTAGGAGTAGAACATGGATGTAGAACAAGTTAAAATACGAATGGAAAAGTCAATAGATTCTCTCATCAGAGATCTGGCTAAAATCCGAACAGGGGTTGCCACTCCTGCGATGTTAGATAATGTAAAAGTTGATTATTACGGTACCCCTACCCCTATTAGCCACTTGGCTAATATAACGGTTCCCGAACCTCGTGCCATCCTCATCCAACCCTTTGAAAAAGCCATGCTAGGGCCTATTGATAAGGCTATATTAATGAGTGATTTGGGCTTGAATCCTGCTAATGATGGAAATACCATCCGTTTATCTCTCCCTATTCTTACTACAGAACGACGTAAAGAACTCGCCAAAAAGGCAAGAGCGGTTGGTGAAGAAGGTAAAATAAGTGTTCGCAATATCCGTCGTGATGAAAATGAACATTTGAAAAAAGAAGCTAAAAATGATGCTTCAACCTTATCTGAAGATCAAATTAATGATCTTAAAGAAGAAATACAAAAGATAACGGATCAATACATCGCAAAATTAGATGTCATTATCCAAGATAAAGAAAAAGATATTACCGAAGTCTAACCACACGGATCATCTTTGAAAAACTCCCCCCCTAAGCATATCGCCGTCATTATGGATGGTAATGGACGTTGGGCAAAAAAAAAGTTTTTGCCCCGTGTTTTAGGGCATCGTCAAGGGACAAAAGCCACTAAAAATATTGTCCGAGCTTGTGGAGAATTAGGAGTTAAATACCTGACCATCTACGTTTTTTCTTCAGAAAATTGGAGCCGTCCCGAGGGGGAAGTCTCTGCATTGATGAAGCTACTCATTGAAATGATTCACAAAGAAGTCAACGAGCTTAACCAACAAAATGTCATTTTACAAGCCATGGGTCAATTAGATCGCCTCCCCACTCAAACTCGAGAAGAACTCGAATGGGGAATTGAACAAACTAAAAACAATACAGGGCTTTACCTCAATCTTGCCCTCTCCTATGGTGGCCGACAAGAGATTGTAGACGCCAGTCAAAAAATGGCTATTGATTATAAAGCGGGTAAAATAAGTTTAGAGGATTTTTCTGAAGCCAACTTTAAAAACTACCTCTATAAACCAGAGTTACCCGACCCCGAGCTTTTGATTAGAACAGGCGGGGATTTACGCATCTCCAATTATTTATTGTGGGAAATTGCCTACACCGAAATTTATATCACTTCTACCCTTTGGCCCGACTTTACTAAAAAAGAACTCGAAGAAGCTATCGCTTCCTATCAAAAAAGACAACGCCGATTCGGAAAAGTATTAGATTAGAGGTCATGAATAATTTAACCCTTCGAGTTTTATCTGCTGTTATTATGGGAATCGTCGCGGTTTCTAGTTTATACTTTTCCTACTTTACTCGCTGGACTTTAGTTTCCTTATTGCTTACACTAGGTGCTTGGGAAAGTACCCGTATGATGCAAGGTAAGCTTAAGTTTACCCCCCCTCGCTTTTTGGTCTTTCTCGCTCCTCTCTTTACCTTTGCTTTTATGTTGCTTCAGCACCCCTTTATAGGAGGGGCGCAAAGCTTGACTTCTCTTTTAACAGGCTTAAGTATTCTTGTTTTTACTCTTGTAGGGTTTTGGTTTGTTCCCCTTGAACACATCGCTCCTTGGATTATCTCAAGTACGGGAATCACTCTTTTCTTTGGGCTCTGGGTAGGGTCTGTTTTTGATTTGATCAGTCAAGCTCCAGGCTTAGCTGGCTTCTCTCAGCTTCTATTTGTTGCTTTAGCTATGGTAACGGCCGATACAGGGGCTTATTTTTCAGGAAAGAGCTTGGGGAAACACAAACTCTGTCCGCAGATCAGCCCTAAAAAGACTATCGAAGGGTTAATGGGTGGCATTTTAGCGACGCTTATTTTAGGAGCTTTTGCAGGGCCTGCTCTTACGGGACTTTCTCTACTCCCTTCTTTATTTTTGGGATTATTACTTTCACTTACTGCTACCATGGGAGACCTTCTCTTTTCTGCACTCAAACGTTATGGAGGCGTTAAAGATAGTTCTCAGCTTATTCCTGGTCATGGAGGAGTGGTCGACAGGTTTGACTCACTTTTTTTCTCCATTCCCCTAGCTGTTTTGTACCTTAACTTACTTAACTAACTAACTATGTCTCAAAACACTTATTCAATCTGCTTACTAGGAGCCACAGGCTCTATTGGAACAAGTACCTTAGATGTGGTTCGCCAACATCGAGATCGCTTTTCAATCCATAGCGTAGCCGCTCATAAAAATGCGAAGGCACTACTTCCCCTCATCAAAGAGTTTGGGATACAAGAGGTTTGCCTTTGGGATAAAGAAGCTGCCGAATGGCTCAGCCATCAAACCAATATTAAAGTTACTTCGGGGATGGAAGGGCTTTTAAGATTAGTCTCAGACGAACAAGTTAATTATGTACTCAATGGCTTAGTCGGATCCATTGGTTGCGAGCCTACTCTTAAGGCGATTCAGTGTTCAAAAAAAATTGGACTCGCCAATAAAGAAACCATGGTCATGGCTGGGGACATTATCAACCGAGCTCTTAAGGAATACCCTAAAAGTAGCCTCATCCCCATCGACTCCGAGCATTCTGCTATCTTTCAATGTTTAGCAGAAAGGCCTCCTACGGAAGTAGAATCCCTTATTTTAACGGCTTCTGGTGGCCCTTTTCGCACGTTACCCAAAGAAGAATTTGGAACAATTACCCTTGCCAAAGCCCTTAAGCATCCTACTTGGAGCATGGGGCCTAAAATTACTATTGATTCGGCAACCATGATGAACAAGGGGTTAGAAGTCATTGAAGCCCATTACTTATTTAATCAAGGCTTTGATGACATTGATATTCTCATCCACCCCACCTCTACCGTGCATTCTTTTGTTCAATTTGTCGATGGTTCGCTTATGGCACAATTGGGATGTCCTGATATGAAGTTGCCCATTCTCTATGCCATGACTTGTCCCGAAAGACTGCCCTTAAATGTGGAACGACTCAAGTTAAATGAATTGCGAAAATTAGAATTCTTTGAACCAGACACCCATCGCTTTCCCTGTATCCGTCTCGCTTATCAGGCAGGCCGATTAGGAGGGACAGCTCCTGCCATTTTAAATGCAGCCAATGAAGTTGCCGTTGCCATGTTCTTAAAAGAAAAAATAGCCTTTACACAAATCCCTTCTACCATTGAAAAAGTATTAGAAGAAGCCAATGTCGTTCAACTCCCTGAAATTGCTCATGTATTAGAAGCTGACCAGTGGGCACGCCAAAAAGCCGAATCTCTTTTAGTTTAAAAGGAACCCTATGATCATCTCCTTACTCACCTTTTTATTTTCCATTTCCTTAGGATTATTAGGTTTAGGCTTTCTCGTTCTCATCCACGAAGGAGGCCATTTTTTGGTCGCAAAAAAAATGGGCGTGACCGTTCATACCTTTAGTATCGGTTTTGGAAAGACACTTATTAGC
>CAZLBO010000294.1:0-3731 GCA_964557725.1 uncultured Bifidobacteriales bacterium
TCTAATATATAAGTATTTAACTGTGCACGTGATTGTATTTGTTGTGAAGCTTTTTTGAAAAGGGGCTTGTTTTCTGACAAAAGATTGTGAAGCTCTCTTCTATCTTTTATTCCATCAAATATTTCATCACCTTGAATACGAGGTAGCTTACCAATAGCAGAATGAATACGAAATCGGTCTTTTTCCCACATTCCTTGTTCATGTCGAATAACCAAGGCTGTATTGAGAGTGTCGACTCCCTTTCTCAATAAGCTATGTCCCATAAAGTGATTTTCAGTTTTAATTCCTGCTAGGTCTAAAAGGGTGGGGCCAATATCGGCCTGACTGGCAGGGTAATGATGAAGAGTGGGTGCGCCTAGTCGTGGGTGGTTACCATTGATTAGAAAGGGGATCCATGTGTGCTCACTGTATAGGCCATTGCCAATATCACCACTTCCATGGGAACCGAGGGAAAATCCATGATCAGCCATAATCACAAAAAGGGTTCGAGAGAACCAAGCTTCATCCTTTAGGCTAGTGATAAACTTTTTTAAGGCCTCTTCTGTATAATTCATTGTTTTAAGCATTCGTGCCTGAAGATCTTGTTCTTTAGTGTGTGGCTTTATTCCTTCGACAGTATTAAAGGGGTAGTGGTTGGTTTTGGTGATACAAGAAACAAAAAAGGGTTGTTTAGAGTCTCCCTTTTTCTTTAACCAAGTACCCATATGTTCAAACATTTTAGCGTCTGTTTCCCGTGAACGACTATAAGAGTAATTTTGATACCATTTAGTAAGCCAGGGAGTTTGATTGTCCCATGAAGGATCTGCTGCTGAGAAAAAGTGAGTCTGATAACCATTATCTCTCAAGATATTGACAAAGGATTGGTTGTTTAGAGTGGGGAAGGCAGAGGCAACAAATTTTTTAGGGTGTTGAAGAGTCGAGAGGTGTGTGGAGACCAAGGCAGCCACAGTGGGGAGTCCCGAAACGTTAAAACGTGTCCATACATGAGATGATTTAGAGAGTTCATTTAAAAAAGGTGTTCCATCGGCAAAAGCTCCATAGGGTTTTAGGAATCCCGCGTTAACAGCGCGGTGTGTTTCTAAAAAAATGAGGGCAATGTTCCATGGTATGCTATCTTTTCCATTACAATCCTCATCAAATCCATTGGAGGGGATGTCCTGCCCATGGGGGTGGATATTAGGGTTTGAATCATCGCAATCTTGATAGCTTTTAAAACCATCTTGGTCCTTATCTTGTGTGCATAATGCGGAATTTGCATCTGTTTTTGTACACCAGTCTGCAACGGGGGTTCGTATATAAGGGTATTGGGGGGACGCAAAGACCCATGCAGAATCTCCTTGCTCCTCTTGCCATTGAGTATGGTAGTCGGAAGAATACTGTTTAAAAGTCTCTGGACTTAAGGAGGATGTTTCTTTATTTGATAAATTATCATAAGCAATAAAAATAAGGGGCTTTAGTTTGCGTTCTCTAAATCCACCTCGCCATAGGATGTTTTTGAAGACCCAGAACGAAACTCCTAAACATAAAAGGAAAATAGTTACACGACGTAGCTTTTTCAGATGTTTATTGATAAATGCAAATAGTAAAAATGAAAGGGGAACAGAGCCTAAGAATAGTACATAAGGTAAATACTTAATGGAAAGGTCTTGGCTGACATATTTGAAGAGCATAGAAACAGAGGCGCTGTTTCCAAAGGTTTGAATAAGGTTAAGGCTTAAGTGACCTCCTAAAAAGCGATAAGTTTCATGGTCAAATACGGTTCCTAATAAAACAAGGGAGTGGAATATAAAATAGACCCCTAAAGTAAAACGATAAAGAACTTTTCGTTTGAAATAGTCGTTTCCTATTCCTATGAGAAGAAGGGGCGTTGTTGTTGCGGCAATCCAGAGGTAATCAATGGCAAAGGCGTGAAAGATGTACCAGTCAAATTTTGAGACTAAAGGGAAGCCAAAAGCATTGACTCTTCCTAAATGAAAACACCTAAGTATAGCGTGGGTCAACCATATGGCAATAAAATAGGCGAGTGCCTTGGTGTAGGAGCTTTTAAATTTCATTGTATAAAGCTAGGACAATGGTTTCCTATTCGGTTGCATAAATCCATTCGACCTTTTTTAAGATGCATGTAGTGAGAAACTTTCTCTGTAAAACTTGAATCTAGAATAGATTTCGAGTAAATATTTTTTTGTTCTTGAGGGTCAGCCTTAATATTGTAGACCTCAGGCATGGAGTGATTGCTGAGAATTAATTTTTGATTGTTAATGAGAAGGAAGATCCCTTCAGGTTCCCAAGCTCGTATTTCACAGGTATTTTGTGCACTGATAATACGAGTGTGTGGAGTCTCTGAGAAAAGGGAGATGCCGGCATATTTTTTGTGAAAATGAGGTTCATTTGTAAGTCCCCAAAAATTAAGTAGGGTGGGAAAGATATCAATATTCTGAATGGGATGAGATTTCCAAAGGTTCAACCTTTCTCGAATATGGGGGGTTGTTAAAAAGCCTGAAGGAACGGTGATTCCAAAAGGGATTCGCATCGCGTCATCATAAAAGCTTCCTAGCCTTGGTAAAGAGCGAGTTAATAAGTTTTCTCCATGATCAGCTGTAAAGATGATGAGAGTGTTTTGAAATTGGTGTTGTTCCTTAAGAGTATTATAGATTGAGATAAGGATTTGATCGAGACGTTTGACTGCCATTGCATAGCGTTTGGGAGAATAGGCTTTTTCTTTTAGGCTTTGTGGTCCACCGTAAAAAGGGGCGTGTGTATTGTTTAGTTGTAAAACACTAAAAAAGGGAATATGGCTTTTTCTTTGAGTAATAAATTCTTTGAATGCCGTGGCAGTTAAGGAGTCGTCTACACCTAAATCATTAGCAAGTCCTTTTTTGAAATCTAAGGCGGTTAACACTGTGTCTACATGGGAATCTAAAAAGAATTCATCAAAATGTTCCCAAGTCCAATCTTGTGAGGTAAATAAACTAGTATGCATACCAAGTTGACTTGCAACATTCCACAAAGTGGGAAGATGATGAAAATCAAAACTAGTTTCTTCTGGAGCAAGGCCTGTCATTATGCTGGGAACACTCACATTGGTTGCTGCTGAGTTGGCCCATGTAGTGGGATAGAAAAATGAATTCGAATCGTTTATTATGCTTTGCATATGTGGTGCAATTTTTATCGCGTCAAAGCCTTTGTATAGATCTAGGTGGGGAATAAATGCATCAGCCCGAAGGGATTCATTTAAAATAATAAGAACATTATAGGGTGAACGTTGGGGTAAATTGGGTAGTGGAGAACGAGTGCCAGCGCGAAGGTTTTTGGTGTTTCCAAAGCTCATTAATGTATATCGAAAAAAGATACGTGCAAAGTTGGTGTCAAGAGGGAGAGGATTTTGAAAACGGTGCCAACCTAGGGTGATAGCACTATTTGTTATGAGGGTAAGGATAAAAAAAACAAAAATAATATTTCGCTTTAGTTTGCTCCAATGATGAACAAGTTGCCTAGTAGAATGAATAGAAAATTTTAAGACTCTAAAAAAGAGAATGCCGAGAAGACAAGTGAAGATAGGGTGCCACCATGCAAAGCCTTGTTGAATCATTAAGGCTGTGTTTTTAACTTCTTTTAGCATAAAATCTAGTACATGCATATTAGGCAAGTGGAAGAAGTTTTGATAAAAGGATAAGCTTAAAATGATAGATAAGGTGTAAATGATTGTGATCAGAATGATTTGAGTTCTTTGG
>CAZLBO010000295.1:0-3706 GCA_964557725.1 uncultured Bifidobacteriales bacterium
GGGGGGGCATTCCATTTAGATGCTTTTCTGGAATGTCCCTTTTCATGTTTCACTTTACCTTTTGATCTCTGTACATCTTTTTTTGAGCCGATGATTTCTTCCCCAGGTAATTCAGGCGAGGGGGCAGAATGTAAGATTCCAAAGGGAAAGGTTAAGACAAAGAAAAGTGAGAGAAGTGCGGTTTTCACGTTACTCTTCTCCCGTTTGTTTTGAAGAATCTTGTGGAGTGCTTATAGCTTTACGTTTAAAGGTTGTTCTTTTAGGGGGCTGAGAGAGAGTCTTCTCGATTTCAAGAATCATGCGATCGACAATATTTTCTAAAAGAGCAGATAGCTCTCGAACAACATATACGGGTTCTTTTTGGACGACTTCTTTGCGAACATCATACACCTTTTGCCAGACGCGTTTGTTTGTTCTTGTCTCTTCCAGTTGAAAATCAATGGTGAGATGAGAGTACCATTTTTCATTATTATCATACTCTTCAATAGCTAGTATTTGCCCTGTTAAGGTATAGTCAGGGTTAAAATCAACCAAGGTGTTTGAAATGGATTTAAATAAGTTAGAAGACTTAATGTGTTTTTCTACCATGTCGGTTACTAAGTGTTCAGGTTTAACCGCCCATTGGTGAAAATTGTAAAATAAAATTTCATGAGCGGATTGACGGTAAATAATTTCAGGCCTTTTATAAGCTTCCGCGACCGTTAAATCTTTTATCCTTAAGTTAAAAGAAGTGGCTTTCGTAACTTGTGGGGTGGGGATGTAATCCAAAAGGTAATAATGGGTGAGGGGTACTTTTCCACAACCTGAAAGCCAAAGGGTTAGAAATAATAAAACGATGATTTTTTTCATTAGCGTCCTCTTTCCGATTTATCTTCAGATTTAAGTAACAGAGAAGGGTTCTCGCGAATTAGTCGACTGAAATCAGCCATATTTTCCGAGGTTTCATTGACAGAATTCATAATGCTTCCCAGTCTGTCTTGAACAATACTCAAAGTCTTGTCCATTTTTTGGGCTGCTTTTGAAATATGTTTTGCTGCCGAGGTCATTTCAGTAATAGTGGTTTTGATTTGAACTTCTTTAATTTTTTTTCGGACGTCCTTTCCTGATTGTCGGTATTCTTCAATCGTTTGAGAAATTTTAACAGGCAAGTTCATTTTCTGAAGTTGGCTGACGAGGGCATCGGTTTTGTCTACAGTACTTTCCATTTTTTTAATAACGGAATGGAGTGATTGGGGTATTTCTTGAAAGGCATCCTTGTTTCCCAAAATTAAAGTATCTAATTGAGTTGTTAAATTAAATACAGATTCAAGCATCGCACTAAAACGTGCTTGATTTTGTTCATTGGTTAGCCCAAGCAAGTTATTAATTAGGGTCTCGAATTTAAGAGCAATAGCTTCTGCTTGCCCTGTCAGCATTTTCATTTGTGAAATTCCCGCATGAACCTCTCCTCCTTGAGCGACTTGTGGAGAGTTGGTGCTCCCACCTGTTAGCTCAATGGACTTTAATCCTGTAATGGAAATACCCCCTGCTAAATTAGCTTGCATATCTGTTTTGATAGGGGTTCCTGCTTCTACGGCAAAGTGTACAACAACTTTTTGTACATCCTTTTGATCGACTCCAATACGAGTGACTCTGCCCACTACAACTCCATTCACTTTTACATCTGCGGCTTTTAATAGGCCGTCAACAGATTCATTAAAGCGTACGAAATAAATATCTTCTTTTTGTAAAAGGTGCTTTCCCATTAAATAGAATAAAGTCCCTGAGGCCAGTAGAAGGGTGAAAATTATAAAAACCCCCAATCTGGATTTTTCTGCTTTGGTGATTTGCATACTTTAACCTTTTATGTTGAACGATAAAGATGGATGTGAATTTTGTTCTTCTGAGATTTCTCGGGAGAAGAAACGTTGTACTTCTTCAGGCCCATGGTGAGCCCCTTCGTGAATGGTTCCATCAAAGATCACGTTGCCTTTGGACAGAAAAATAAGCTTATCGCCAATGGCCTTAATTGAATCGAGTTCATGGGTAACAATAACAATGGAAAGTCCTAATTTATCCCTTAATTCAAGGAGTAAGTTATCCAGACTTTTGGAAGTAAGGGGGTCTAAACCAGCAGAAGGTTCATCACAAAAAAGAAGAGCAGGGTCTCCAATGATAGCCCGTGCAATTGCTGCTCGCTTTTTCATTCCTCCAGAAAGCTCTCCTGGATATTTATGATAAGCATGGGAAAGGTGAACGAGGGAAAGCTTGTGGAAGACAATTTCTTTTAAAAGGGAATCGGATAACCCAGGGTTTTGTAACCTTAAAGGAAGAGAAACATTTTCTCCTACGGTCATGGAGGTTAGTAAGGCTGAGTTCTGAAAAGTCACTCCTGTATTTGCTCGTATTTCTGGGGTAAAGGATTCGGGGTTATTGCTAACCTCATTTCCCAAAATAAATATTTTACCTGACATAGGAGTTTCAAGCCCAATGATGTTATTTAATAAAGTTGATTTTCCGCCCCCAGAGCTTCCGAGAATTACTCGTATTTCTCTCTTGGCAACTTCAAAGCTCACATCTTTGAGGATGACTTCTTGCCCGTATCCGGCTTTTAAATGTTCAATAATTAATGGATTCATTAGAAGTAAAAAACAAACGAGAAAAGAGCGTCTGCTAAAATAATGGTGAATAAACAAGTGACCACACATGAGGTGGTGGATTTGCCCACGGCATCTGCTCCTCCGTGGGTATTAAGACCTTTATAAACAGAAATAAGAGTAATGATCCAAGCAAAAACGACGGTTTTAAGCATGGATTGAATAATCATTGTAGAAGAAACTCCTACTTCAAGCTCACTAAAAAAGAGAGGGATAGGAACTTTACAATAAAGGTAGGAAACGAGTAAGCCCGCTGTAATTCCTATCACATCAGAGCAAATGGTGAGCAAAGGAAGCATTAGGGTTAAAGCCCAAAATCGTGGTAATAGGATAAAGTGAATAGGATTAATCCCCATGGTTTTTAAGGCTCTTAGTTCTTCTTGAACCACCATGGTAGATATTTCTGCGGTGATTGCGCTACCAGAGCGACCAGCAATAATAATAGCCGTCATCATCGGGCCAATTTCGGTTACCATACTAATGCCAATTCCACTGGCTAAGTAAATAGAGGCACCAAACTTTTCTAGTTGCACCGCCGATTGAATGGCTAGTGTAAGACCAATGAGAAAGGACAATAACAGCACAATGGGCAAGGCACTGCTTCCCAGTACAATCATTTGTTGTACGGTTGAGCCTTTGAGCAGAGTTTTCTTTTTAAAAAGACCTAGAGTAGACCAGTAGAAAGATTCTGTAAATAAATGTGCATTTTCTCTAAGTCCTTGGACCATATTAACCAATCCTTCACCTAGCTTTTGGGAAGTAGAAGAGTTTGGTTGCAGATGAGTGGTTGATTCAGGAAGACTTTGAGGAACTCGAGCGAACTCTTTTTCTAAATCAGGAGCTAAGGATAAAAGGGTTAAACTTTGCTTAGTCGTTAAGCAGACTCTTTGTAAGTCGGCAATAAAGGCTATTCCTAAGGAATTTATGGATTGTAAATCGATGCAATTTAATGAAACATCGCTTTTGGACAGCCTTTTACGAATAGGCACATGGTTTTTTGCAATCCAATCGGGAGTTAATTGAATAGGAAGCTTAATAGTGTTTGGTTCAGATGACATATTTTTTTAAAC
>CAZLBO010000296.1:0-3698 GCA_964557725.1 uncultured Bifidobacteriales bacterium
GAATGGGGCCAGCCTCGTGTCGTAGGCAACCTTTAAGTAATGCAGGTGGATAATTGCCCAATTTATTGATGACCTGAGCAATTTGGTAAAGGCTAAGGGTGCGAGACCCACCTAAGTGGTAGATGCCACTTGTGGGCTTATGGAAAAAGTATTCAATGACTCGACTTAAATCTTGAACATAAATGTTACTTCGTATTTCATCGTAATAGAGAGTCGCAACTCGGTTGTGTTTAAAACGAGCCATAATCCAATCTGTGGCACCAGCGTGGCCACTAAAGGAAGGTCCCATGGGAAGGGGTATCCTTAAAATAAGAGTCTTTGAATATTCAGCTAAAATTTTTTGCTCAGCCTCAAGCATCGATTGCCCATAGACAGAAATAGGGTCGGGTTTGTCGCTTTCACAGAAGGGATCGGGGTTGCCAGATCCACTAAAAACGTTATCTGAAGAGAGTCGAATGAGCCTTAAATTGTTTTTTTTTGCAATTTTGGCTAAAGCCGTTCCAAATTCAACATTTACTAGGCGAGACATTTCAGGGTTGTATTCACAGGATTTAAGAGCACAACAGCCAGAGGCGTCTACAATTATCCCAATTTGGTGTTTGTCAATTACTTCTGCGAGTTTATCCTGCTCCTCTGCATCTAGTTCAAAAATTCCTTCGCCCTTCATATGGATTTGATGGCGGGGTTTTTGACCTAAAACAAGGTTTCCATACCGAGAACGGAAATAATGAAAGGCATTATAGCCGGCCACTCCTGGTAAACCCGTAACAAGAAGTGGGGTGGAAAAGGATTTATTAATGATATCTATTTTAAACCTCGGAAAAAAGTTATATCCTATTAATGCTAGAAAACTTTATCAAAAAAATAGCTATTGATTGAACTTGAGGGAATGAAATAAACTACATTATGACCATGTACAGCGGATACTTTAAAAAATGGCGTGCAAATAGATTATTCATTATCGGTTTGATTTGCTTTTGGTTTGGTGGGATGTTGGCTTATTCTGGCGTTGGAGTCCCATCGGAAGCTTACCCTTTGATTAAACGCGCGCAAGCGTCAAATTCTGAGGAAGGGGAGCCGAAAAGCGATACGTTGATTCTGGGCTTTTCTACGGAGCAAAAGTGGCTTCTTGCTTTAGATGGAATGATAGAATTAGTTGAAAATTGCGATAAAGTGGAGGGGACTTGCGAAAGCTTTGAACTGCACTTGGTGGAGTCCCCTTTAGTAATTAGTCGTACCCCTTATTATCGAGTTCAATTTGTGGTAAATACATTGCCCCAAGACTTTAACAAGAGAGCTTCTTTTTCCATTCGTAAATCTCATAATATTAAAAGTACAGAGCTTTTTAGTGCTGTAGCAGGGGTGGATTTTAACTCTTCGATTATTAATAATTTATTTGGGCACTCTCAAAGTGAGTCTGGTTTAAGTGAAGAGGGAAGTGCCGTTAAAAAATGGATTGCTCCTCGCTTCCTAACAGAAAATAGGAGTTATGACACACACGCTTATAATACTTGTTTGCCAGGAGAGGTGGATAACGAGGACTATACAGAATACCCTCATCAATGTTTGGCTTCTATTAAAGTTATTTCACAAGGTGCCTATGAGGCTCGATTTCAAATTTATGATAATTTTGGAAACTTTGTGTATGGGGGCAGACAAAAATTTGGGAACTGTGGAGAGCTAAAGAATACAGAGAGAACCGTTCCTGGTGGTTATGCCAGTTGGTTAGTATGGAATTTAGAAGATACCAATCATCATCCCGTAGGGAGTGGAGTTTACCTTTGGAGAGTTCAGTTATTTTCAAAAGATAAAAATAGTGTTCCTAAAGTATTTATTTATAAACAGGGAATTGCCCGCACAGATAAATATGCCAAGTGTGGCGAAGCACTTTAAATTAAGTGAGTCAGCAACACCGAGTGTTTGGCTTCAAAATCATTTTCAATTTTATAATAGGTTAAGGTTTAATCCATGTCTCAAGGATTTCAGGATTTTGTATTACAAGTAAAAGAACAAGCCGACATCGCAAAAATCATCTCTCGATACGTCCCTTTAAAGCGTTCAGGTTCCCGATTTGTGGGAGTGTGCCCTTTCCATAATGATCATTCTCCCAGTATGCATGTGACCCCTCAGATGGGGATATACAAGTGTTTTGTTTGTGGGGCAGGGGGAGATGTTTTGCATTTTCTTCAAGAATATGAAAAGTTGAATTTTATGGACTCCCTTAAAATGGTGGCAGAGGAAACAGGGCTTAAAGTTCCGGAAAACATGGGGTCTTCCCAGGGGAATCAATATAAAAATGAAAGTGAAGGGATTCTCAGTGCCCATCTATTGGCCACAGATTTTTTTGAAAAGGAATTAAAAAAGTCTCCAGAAATTCAAAAATATCTTGAGTTAAGAGGCGTGAATTCTGAAATGCAAAAAATGTTTAATATTGGCTTTGCCCCTACACAGTGGGACGGCTTTTTAAATTATTCTCGTGGTAAATTGACAGAAGAGGTTCTTGTAAAGGCAGGGTTGATCAAAAAAAACTCCGCAGGTAAATACCGAGATACTTTTGTGAATCGTTTAATCTTTCCTATTTGGAATATGAGTCAGCGGGTGGTTGCTTTTGGGGGGCGTATTATGGATCCTCAGGGGAACCCCAAATACTTAAATTCACCTGAAAGTGTTCTTTATCAAAAGAGCCGTATTTTATATGGGTTTAACTTTGCGCGTAAATGGTTGAATCAAAATACACCCCTTATTTTGGTAGAAGGCTATATGGATGTATTAGCTCTTAGACAACAGGGGTTTGAGAATGTAGCTGCAGTTTCTGGGACGGCATTAACAGAAGCACATGCAAAGATCATCACTCGATTTACAAAAAAGGTCTATCTTTTTTTAGATGGAGATAAAGCAGGGCAAACGGCAATTAAGCGTAGCCTCCCCGTGTTATTGAAAGAAGGAATAGAAGTTTTAATTCCTGAAATCCCCAATGAAGAGGATCCCGATAGTTTTGCAAAAAAGTATGGTGCCGAGGGCTTAGAAAACGTATTTAAGAATAGTCAGAATATCATAGGCTTTTTAACCAATGGATATACGTTGAATAAAACACAGGTTAGTCCAGAAGAAAAGCAGCAGATCTTTGTAAACTCTCAGTCTATTTTATCACATATTTCCTCAGAAATGGTGAAGCAAGACTATCTTGAAATGTTAAAGAAAACATTGGGTATTGCGAGTCAGCCTCCCATCAGTGCAGAACCATTTGGTTATGAAAATAACGCCTTTCAGTCCAATGGAATACCTGAGCAAAGTCAATTGACCTTAAATGCACAGGCCATTAGAATCAAAGTGATGAAGAACCCCGAATGGCAACTTTTCCGTTTACTCTTATCCAATGGAAGCCTTTGTCCATTAGCTGTAGAAAAGCTTAGGATGGAGTGGTTAAAAGATGCTTATTTAAGAGACCTAATGGATAGGTTATTGGGGTTTTGTGATGAAGAAGGAAGGTTGAACTTAATTAAGTTGTATGAACAATTTCCCGAACCACAAAAAACGGTTTTGGATATGATTGAGTTAAGCGACCCACTTGATTCCGAAATAGCGGTTCAGCAATTTGATGAATATTTGCTTTCTTTGGAAAAAAGAGATCTTTTAGAACAGCTCAAAGCTCTCAATTTTAAGATTAGAAATAGGGAAGTTGAACGAATAGTTGGACT
>CAZLBO010000297.1:0-3694 GCA_964557725.1 uncultured Bifidobacteriales bacterium
TTGCCCTCTGACTGTAGTACCTATGCGAATCGTGTTTTTGAGTTTATAACTAATAGATGCTTTATAATTAGTGCGATCTGTTAATTCTGAGCGAAATTGATAACGGCCACGTCCCTCCAGAAACACTTTTTTGAAGAAAGATTTTTGAAGAGAGCTTGAAAGCTGATACCCCATCACTCCTTCTCCTAAATTGAGGTATCTAGGTGTATTCTCTTCTCCCATGGGTAATTGTACCCCTATGCCAACTTCCCAAAGTAACCCTTTTTTTAGTATAGGAAAAGCTACTTCTAAGTCTCCATCTCCAAAACCAAACTCTGTTTCTCCTCCCCTAAATTCATGGTAATAAATGGGTAGCTTCCAAACGACTTTACCCCATTTTTTAAACCAATAATGCCCTGAAAGTAGAATTCCATTTTGAGTGTAATAATTTAAAGGGACTATTTTGCCATTAGCATTGTAAAACTCTTTTCCACTCTGCGAGGTCACCCCAAAATGAATATAATATTGCTTCTCCTTGACTTCTTTACCAAAACTGAAAAAGCACAGTAAAAGTACCCATAAACTAAGCCTCCAGGGAGGCTGAAAATACTCTGTCAATTTGACTATCCGATTTATTTGTGTAAACTCCATCGATAACAATCTAATTTTTTTAAATAGATTATTTTACTTTTTTACTGTGGGGTTCACAAGATTCCCTACAAAAGAGATTATTACTAAAAAAAGGATTTGAATGAAATTAATCATAGGTAGCCGAGACAGTCAACTAGCGGTCACACAAACTCAATGGGCTATTGAGGAATTAAAAAAAGCGCACCCTAATTTAGAGATAGAGCACAAGTTAATCCGAACCGAAGGGGATAAGGATCAAACCACAGAGCTAGATAAGTTTGCAAACCTCGGTGTTTTTGTTAAAGAGCTTCAGATTGCCTTACTCAAGGGAGAAATAGACTGTGCGGTACATTCTTTAAAAGATGTCCCCGAACTTCAACCCGAAGGGCTTGCACTTGTTTGCTTCCCCGAAAGAGAAGACCCAAAAGATGTATTTATTTCCCAAGGCACTCCCTTTATCCAGCTTCCCCAAGGGGCTCAAGTAGGGACAGGTTCTCCTCGTCGAATAATGCAGCTTCGCAAAATGAGACCCGATATAAAATTTGTTCCTATTAGAGGAAACTTAGACACACGCATAAAAAAAGTAACCGATGGCGAACTCGATGGAATTATTCTTGCCGCTGCGGGCTTAAATCGCCTCAATCAAAAGGAAAATATTACACATAGCTTTTCCTTTGATGCCATGATCCCTGCCATTGGGCAAGGTTGTTTAGCCCTCGAAAGCCGAGACGAAGATACCGAAACTATCTCCTTACTCCGCTCGATTAATCACGACTTAACCGAAGTCGCTATCCGTATGGAACGGGAGTTTATGACACGAGTGGGCGGAGGATGTAAAGTCCCCATGGCCTGTCATGTATACCCTTATGGAGACGGCTTTCGCATGATGGCTATTATGGGCGATGCCAAAGTAGATAACATGGCACGTATCGAGAGATCAGGGGGACTCGATGAAATTGAATCTTTAGTAGAAGACATTACTCAAGATATTTTAGAGGACTGTAAGGATAAAAGCATCCCTATCCCCAAGGATTTACCTGACAACTACCTGACGAGCAACAGTTAAATTGAGAATTTATTGAAAACAATTTTACTCAATACCCGTCCTACTTCAGAGGCTTCTCAAACGAAGTCTCTCTTCTTAAAACATAACATAGACTGTCATTCTGTTCCTGTTTATGAACTCACAGAAAAAAACGAATGGACCAGTACATTGCCCGATGTGCATCACATTCAGGGACTTTTCTTTTCCAGCAAAAATGGATTTGATTTATTTTTTAATCAGCTCTCTTTTTCTCCTCCTCTTTATGAGCAATGGGCAAAAAAGCCTATCTATACACTGAGCAAAGCAGTAGTGCAACATGCAGAATCCAGGCACCTGACGGTTCAGTTTTCCTCTCAACAGAAGTCTATTCAAGGTTTTTTATCCGAGTGCCCTTCTTTTAAAGACCAACACTGGCTGCACCCTTGTTCACAACTCACCAAGCTTAATCCCATTGATTTTACAGCTCATCACATTAACATTACCAATTTACCCATTTATCAACCCCAGCCTAATCAAAAAGAAAAGGAACATCTAGTACAAGAATTAAAACAGGTGAAAGGAATTTTATTTTTTTCAGGGTCTGCGGTTTCTTGTTTTCTTTCTTTGCTGAATCACCAACTCGATGGCTTACAGGGACTCAAAATATTTTCCATTGGCTTGAGTTCTGCCGAAAAATTATTAGAAAATGGAATCACCACTTTTTACCAAACCTCACTCGATGAGGATTGGGTTCACCACATTACCCAATTATTACAGGAGTAAATATGTCATCTTCCTTATTTGAACAAGCCAAACAATACATCCCTGGGGGTGTCAATTCCCCTGTACGATCTTTTAATTCCGTAGACAAACCTCCCTTATTTGTCTCCCGTGCTAATGGGCCTTATATCTATGATGATCAGGGAAGGGAATACATTGACTTTGTCGGCTCATGGGGGCCTATGATATTAGGACACAATCACCCTGCCATACGAGAAGCCGTTATTGAAGCCACCTCTCGTGGAACCAGTTTTGGAGCTTGCACCGAGGCCGAAATTGAACTCGCTAAACTCATTTGCAACATCATTCCTTCTATGGACAAAGTGCGTTTAGTTAACTCTGGCACAGAAGCCACCATGAGTGCCCTGCGTTTAGCCAGAGGAGTAACAGGGCGAGATTCCTTTATTAAATTCCGTGGTTGTTACCATGGTCATGGAGATAGCTTCCTCATCGAAGCAGGGTCAGGAGCTCTCACCCACGGTCATCCTTCTAGCCCTGGTGTAACCAAAGGCACCGCCGAGGGAACCTTACTGGCAGATTATAATGACCTCGATTCAGTGGCTAAACTTTTTGAAGCCAACCCCAATCAAATTGCCTGCCTTATTGTAGAGCCTATCCCAGGTAATATGGGAGTCATTATCCCCCGTGCTGGGTTTCTTCAAGGCTTAAGGGAACTGTGCGATAAGCATGGAGCTCTGCTTATCTTTGATGAAGTCATGTCAGGTTTTAGAGTCAGCTTAGGAGGTGCTCAAGAATTATATCATATCACCCCTGATCTCACTACTTTAGGTAAAATTATCGGTGGAGGCTTACCTGTAGGTGCTTATGGCGGTAAAAAAGAGTTTATGGATCAACTCAGCCCCGAAGGCCCTGTTTATCAAGCAGGCACTCTTTCTGGTAACCCTTTAGCCACTGCCGCAGGAATAGCTGCCCTTTCAGAAATTAAAAAGCCCGGTTTTTACGAGTCTCTCAATACGGCTGCTCAAGCTTGGGAAAAAAGCTTAAGAACTGCCCTAGAAAACTCAAGCCTCCCTTATTCTATCAATCGAGTGGGTTCCATGATGACCGTATTCTTTAATAAAGGACCAGTGGAAACTTATGCTGATGCATTAAAATCAAATACTCAACAATTTGCGAAGTGGTTTGGTGGACTTTTAGATCAGGGTGTATTTGTAGCCCCTTCTCAATTTGAAGCGGGCTTTTTATCGGCAAAACATACTCCAGAAGTCATGGTTAAAGTGAATGAAGCAGTAGAAACGACTCTTCAACAAATGCAGGAAT
>CAZLBO010000298.1:0-3687 GCA_964557725.1 uncultured Bifidobacteriales bacterium
TGCAAAGGTCTCCATGAATAGGAACAAACATCACTCTCCCCCACAGGCACCATCTTCTTGCCAAGGATCGGGTTCTCTTTGCCAACCCCGATCCAAGTAATACTGGTCTCTTTCAGAATAAAGTCGGGCTTTCACTGCACCCCTGCTTCTAAACTTTTGAAGTATATAATCTAAGAGCGATGAACCTGCCCCCTTAACATTCGTTGTTTGACCTTTTATCATCCCCCAGGGGTTTGCTACAATTGTATCAATTTCAGGGACTTCGTCTGCTGTATTTGGCACATAAGATATGGCTTCTATACGACCTTCGTAAGTGGCAACATGAACTTCCCCTGAAAATGGGCCACTACGAAGGTCATACCTAAGATCGGCAAGCATACCATCTGACAGCGATGAGGAAGAATGGAATTCTTCATCAAATGGCTCAATTTCTTCCCTCCATTTAAGTAAAACAGGTTCAACCTCTTCGATATACGATTCTATATCAACGGTTGTTCTGAAATTGTAAGTTTTAAATTGAAAACTATTTCCTGTATCAACTACTTTAATTAAGTCACCTGTAGTTGAATCCACTTCAAAAAAGTAAGGAGGGGAACCATTGTCTGCAGGTTGATAATTTTGAAGATCAAGAGTCATATAGCCATCGGCATAAAGCAAACTGCTGCAAAATATGACTGCCAGTAATAAGGTTTTTAAAAAACCAAAAAAAATGTTTTTAAATTTCATTTATACATCAAAAAAACTTCAATACGATTTAGGGGGCAGTGTATTTTCATTCAAAAAATAAAGGATGTGTTTGCACAGTGCCTTTTTGTGTAATTTTCTGTTGAGAACGGCATTATATAACTTTCTATCAAAGATAGCGAGACCTTTGCATAAATATAGATGATGAGCAATATTCAATTTTTGCCCGCCTATAGATATCATCTCCCACAAGCACTATAATCATCAGATTCCCTTTGCCAGCCTCGATCTAAATAATATTGGTCTCTTACAGAATAAAGTCGAGCTTTCACTGCACCCCTACTTCTAAACTTTTGAAGTATATAATCTAAGAGTGATGAGCCTGCCCCCTTAACATTCGTTGTTTGACCTTCTATCATTCCCCAAGGGTTCGCTACAATTGTATCGATTTCAGGCACCACAGCTTCTGCCTTTGGTACATAAGATATGGCCTCTATGCGACCTTCGTAAGTAGCAACATGAACTTCTCCTGAGAACGGGCCATCACCAAAGTCATGCCTAAGATCGATAAGCATAGCGTCTGACAGGGATGAGGAAGAATGAAATTCTTCATCAAATGGCTCGATTTCTTCTCTCCATTCAAGTAAAACAGGCTCAACTTCTTTGATGCACGACTCCATATCGGCTGTTACTCTAAAATTGTAAGTTTTAAATTGAAAATCATTCTCTATGTCGAAGACTTTTATTAAATTACCTGTGACTGGTTCTACTTCAAAAAAGTAAGGAGGGAGATTGTTAGCAGGTTGATAATTTTGAAGATTAAGAAACATAAGGCCGTCGGCATAAAGCAAACTGCTGCAAAATATGACTGCCAGTAATAAGGTTTTTAAAAAACCAAAAAAAATGTTTTTAAATTTCATTTATACCAAAAAAAAACTTCTAATATGATTTAGAGAACAGCGTGTTTTCATCTAAAGAATAGGTTTGATGCCTTTTTGTGTCATTTTCTATTGAAAGTGGCATTATGAGGACTTTACATAAATACGGATGATTGAAAAAATTGAATTTTTGCTCAAGTGGCAATTTCTTTAAACTTTATCCTAACAAGGTTAAGGCTGGGTTTAAAAAATTACCAAGTGGGTAAAAAGTGAATGTTTGATAATTGTGCATATTTATACAAAGGTCTTATTATAACTTTCTATAAAAATAGTATGATACACCAAATTTAAACATCCAATTCAAAATATAGAGACCTTTGCTTTAAAAAGGAGGGGTATTACCACAGGCACTTCTATTTGGTTCTGCTTGCCAGCCTCGTTTACTATAATATTTGTCATTTATAGAATAAAGCCGAACTCTCCCCCTGCCCTCCGCTTGATAGCCTCGAACGATACCCTCCAAAAGAGACGAGCCTCCCCCCTTAACAATCGCTGTTTGACCTTCTAACATGCCTTCAGGATTTGCTGCCATTAGCTCAATTTTAGGCACTGGATCAGCATTATTCACATAAGACACAGCCTCTACATTGCCTCTGTAAGTAACAATATGAACTTTTCTTAAAGGCAATTTCTCCTTCAGGCAAAAATCAATACTGTCTGCCATACTTCCTGATAAAAATGAAGCGGAATCGGCCTCACTGTCAAGCGGTGCAATTGTTCCCCTCCATTCAAGTAGAACAGGTCTAACTTCTACTCTATACAGAGCCGCATCGTCTAGTGATTCTAAATTGTAAGTTTTAAATTGAAAACTGTTCTGCACATCGGGCACTCTAATCAAGTTACCTGTAGCCAGATCCCTTTCGAAGAAGTAGGGGCGGAAATCATTCGATATATATGGATAATTCTGCAGATCAAGAAACATATATTGATCAGCATAAAGCAAACCGCTATAAAATACGACTACCAGTAATAAGGTTTTAAAGAAATCAAAAAAAATGTTTTTAAACTTCATTTACGCCTCCAAAAACTCCCAATACGATTTAGGGAATATAAAAAATAGTATGTTTTCCTCTAAAAATAAAACCTCTTGATAGATTATTCATATTAATGCAAAGACCTCACTGTATAACTTTCTGTCGAAGATGATATGATACCCCAAAACCTAAACATTTAACACTTGCAATCTAGGCATGATGTTGCCTCTATAATTTGACAGCCCCCTGCATTAACCAAAGGTCAAATTTTATTCAACATTTATGCTTAATTATATTTATGCAAAAATATAGATAGAAGGGGTGTTAACGCCCACAAGCGCCATTACCAATCCCTCTTTGCCAGCCCCGATCCAAGTAATACCTGTCTCTTATAGAATAAAGTCGAACTCTTTCTGCACCTCTGTTTTTAAACTTTTGAAGCATATAATCTAAGAGCGATGACCCCGCTCCTTTAACATTCGTTATTTGACCCTTTATCATTCCCCAAGGGTTTGCTACAATTGCCTTAATCTCAGGCACTTCAACTACTATATTTTTCACATAAGAGACCGATTCTATACGACCTTCGTAAGTGGCAACATGAACTTCTCCTTGAAACAAACCTTTGATATCATGCCTAACATCGCTTACCAAAGTCTCTGACAAAGATGAGGCGCTATAGAAGTCCTCATCAAGTGGAGCACCCCCTTCCCCCCATCTAAGTAAAACAGGCCTAACTTCTGCTTTATACAACTCTACATCGGCTGTTAACCCCAAATTGTAAGTTTTAAATTGAAAACTATTGTTTGCGTCAATTACTTTAACTAAGTTACCTGTAGTTGGATCTATTTCAAAGAAGTAAGGGGAATTATTGGTTACATGTTGATAATTTTGAAGATCAAGAAACATGTGTCCATCAGCATACAGTGAACCGCCGTAAAACACGGCTACCAGTAACAAGGTTTTTAAAAAACCAAAAAAGGTGTTTTTAAATTTCATTTATACGCCTCCAAAAAAAACTGCCAACACACCAACAAGAGACCTTTGCATAAATATGAATAATCATCAAGAATCCTCGTTTCACCCACTTG
>CAZLBO010000299.1:0-2351 GCA_964557725.1 uncultured Bifidobacteriales bacterium
TATATGACGTATATATGTAGCTTCGATTTCAGATTACTTTCAGTGACCAATCAAATGACTGGGGAACTACCTTTTGGACTATCTCACCATTTGACACAACTTTATGGTGTTTTACAGACACCACTATGCGTCTGACAACAGATACCATTGAAGTACTTTTTTCTGTACTCCTTAGGTGTTATGCCCATGTAAAGAATAAACCGCTTTGAAAAATAGCTTTGGTCGTAAAATCCCATAGAATAGGCAATGCTAGAGATAGTCTTATTGCTGTTGAGTAGCTCCTTACAGGCGGAGGTAATGCGAACTTTATTGATGAAATTGATGGGAGATTGGTTGAAATATTGTTTGAATTTTCTTTCGAATTGGCTGAGGGAAAGGCTGGCGATATTGGCGAGAGTGTTGACTTCAATCGATCGGGTAAAATTCTTACTAATATACTCAATGACATCAGCCATCTCTACATAGGTTTTGCTGGATTTGTCGGTACGATTTAAATCTTGGGTGATTCCTGCGATTCCGATGACCTCAGATTTCTTATCAAACAAGGGGATTTTATTGGTAGAATGCCAGTTAATGATTCCATTTTCGATAGCGACAAGTTCAATTTTATTGATGATACGTTGTTTATTTGTAACAACTTTTAAATCGTCTTTACGATAGTCGTCACATAGTTTTTTAGGCCAAAAATCATAATCTGTTTTTCCGATCATATCCTCTTCTGAGCGGCAACCTGCTTTTTCAATGACGCCTTGGTTGACCATGATAAACTCTCCCTTAATATTTTTTATCCAGAAAAAGAGATTGGGGATGTTTTCAAAAAGTTGACTGATGTTTTCAAAATGGCTGAGTTTATTTAGGAACTCTTCTTTTAAAGCATTGCTATCTGGCATTGATTAATCCTTTTACAAAAACTCTCAAAATGAGCTGACTCAAAGACCAATCTAATTAAATTTTTATAACTCGACACTTTGGAAACATAAGCAAAGATTGTGTCTAAAATTTTTATTTTAAATTATTTAGGCTTTTATATCCTTTATAACCTCTAAAAAGGGCGTTATATGAGAGTAAAGCTCTATTCTTTAGAGGTTCTTTTTTTTTGATACCAATAAAAAGAAAAGCTTTTAAAAAACAGTTATGCCTAAATAATACCAAATTGTAAAGAGGGAATACTTTTGTTTTGGGTAAATTATATTACCTTTATCTATACGATTGAACGATTTTCAACCACAAGGGGCAATGAAGTGAAGACGAATTCCATAGAGAGAAAAAAGGGGATGATTGGGCGGTATTTCGCTAATCGAATGGAGGCTTCTCGAGTATGAAAAATCTATGGAAAGATAAAGATACAGTCTCTTTTTTCGAAGATCCCTTAAAGCTTCGTGTGTACACTTCTCGTTTAATCGGAAGTGAGCCCGATTTAGTGCTTAATGGGGGCGGAAATACATCACTTAAAGCCACAGTAAAAGACTTTTTTGGAAACCCAACAGACGTTTTATATGTCAAGGGAAGTGGCTGGGATTTGGCTACGATTGACGCAGAAGGCTTTGCTCCTGTCAAAATGGAACCTCTTTTGCAATTAGCAGAAAAAAAAGTACTTTCGGATGAAGACATGGTTGCTGTTCAAAAAGCGAACATGATTAATCCTAATGCTCCGAACCCGTCTATTGAAGCCATCCTTCACGCAATTTTGCCTTTTAAATATGTGGATCATTCTCACTCTGATGCGGTGGTGGCTTTAACAAACACCCCTAATGGAAGAGAAATTATTGAAGAAGTGTATGGGGATTCTGTATTAGTAATTCCTTATGTTAAGCCAGGGTTTGAGTTATCCCGAAAAGTTTACGAGATGTTGCAGAATTGTGATATCACTAAAAAGGAAGGAATGATATTACTTAACCATGGAATATTTACTTTTCATGATTCCGTTAAAGTTTCTTATAGCCGAATGATCAAGTTGGTCACAAAGGCAGAGAAGTATTTGAGTCAGTTTAAAAAGACGAAAAGTAAAAAAGCAAAAGGGACAGAATTAAATTTAGTTGAATTAGCAGAGTTGAGAAAGGAAGTTTCAAAAGCCAAAGGAAGTGCTGTATTAGCTTGCTTAAATGAAGATGCATATTCTCAGCAAGTCGCTGGCACCTCTGCATTGGTTGGAGCAGCTAGCCGTGGTACCTTAACCCCTGAACATGTCTTAACCATTAAACCCTTTCCGGTTTATATTCAAAAAGAGAGTGGAAAAGCTTTAGAAAAATACTCTAAAGAATATCAAAACTATTTTAATAAATTCTCAAGTAAAAAAGACGTAAGTTTAGATAATGCTCCAAGATGGGGTGTTTGGGCGGATAGGGGGGTTT
>CAZLBO010000299.1:2361-3667 GCA_964557725.1 uncultured Bifidobacteriales bacterium
AAGAAAAAACAATCCGCACTATTGTAGAGCATACTTTAAAGGCGATTGAGTTTTCTGAACAGATGGGAGGCTGGAAGCCTCTTTCCAAAAAGAATTTGTTTAATATTGAATATTGGCCTTTGGAACAAGCCAAAAGAGATCATTCGTCATTACCTTCTCTTACGGGGAAGGTTGCGGTGGTAACAGGTGCTGCTGCGGGAATTGGACTCGCTTGTGCAAAGAAGTTACATGAGCAAGGTGCTGTCGTTATCGGTTTAGATTTGAACCCTAAAGTCGAAAGCATTTTAAATAAGGATGATCTTATTGGAATGACTTGTGACATCACAAATGAGAAAAAAGTACGTAAATGTATAGAATCGATAATCCGGAAATTTGGTGGATTAGATATTTTGGTAAATAACCACGGTATTTTTACGGCAGGTAGTAATATTGAAGACTTGGACAATGCCACTTGGGAAAGAAGTCTTAACATAAATTTAACAAGCGCAAGGCAATTGCTGACTATTTGTATTCCTTACATGAAGCATGGAATAGACCCAACCATTATTATTATTGGTTCAAGAAATGTCAATGCACCAGGTGCAGGGGCTGCGGCTTATTCTGTTGCAAAAGCAGGGCTTACACAGCTTTGCCGAGTAGCAGCCATGGAATTATGTAAAGAAGGCGTGCGTGTGAATACAATTCATCCTGATGCCGTGTTTGATACGGATTTATGGACACCTGAGGTGCTTAAACGATCGGCGGATCGCTATGGCTTAACAGTGGAACAGTACAAGTCAAATAACTTAATGAAAAAAGAAATTACCTCGGTGGATGTAGCTAATATGGTTTTTGCCATGACGGGGCCTGCTTTTGCAAAAACTACAGGAGCTCAAGTTCCTGTGGATGGTGGTAATCTTCGAATTATTTAGGTCTAAAATAAAGGAATCACATGTCTAAGAATATTATTAAAAAAGTATTAAACGAACCTAAAGACGCTGTATCAGAAATGATAGAAGGCTTGATAGCTAGTTATCATGGTAAAGTAAAAGCGACTCCTTGTAAAAAGGCCTTTGCAAAAACGGATCTTCCTAAAGGGAAGGTGGGCTTATTAATTGGTGGCGGAAGTGGTCACGAGCCTCTTTTTCATGGCTTTGTTGGGGACAATATGGCTGATGCAGCCGCTTGTGGTGGATTTTTTGCTGCACCTACACCGGGTGTAATTTTAGAAGCAACTCAAGCCATCGATCAAGGCAAAGGGGTTCTCTACTTGTATGGAAACTACGCAGGTGATAATTTGAATTTTGATTTAGCTGCGGAAATGGCT
>CAZLBO010000300.1:0-3655 GCA_964557725.1 uncultured Bifidobacteriales bacterium
CTCAAAAAAATGACTAATATTGCCCTTTTTAACAGAATGTAGATATGCTCCAAGTAAATAATCTCTCAAAAGGATACGGTGACCAGGTTTTATTAGACAAAGTGAACTTTGTGGTAAACCCTGGGGAAAAAATTGGTTTAATCGGCAGAAATGGTCATGGCAAAACCACCCTTTTTAAGCTCCTAATGGGAGAAGAAAGCCCTGATGAAGGGAATTGGACTGTCTCCTCCCGTTATACTATTGGGGTTCTTTCTCAATACTTTGATTTTAAGGAACCCACGGTTTTACAAGAAGCCTGTTCCACTTTGCCAGATTTAGGCGGTTGGAAAGAGGAATACAAAGCCGAAGCCATTTTAAGTGGGCTTGGTTTTAGCGATGAGGATCTTCATCGCTCTCCTAAGGATTTATCGGGGGGGTTTCAAATGCGTTTAAACCTAACCATTGTCTTACTGTCCGAACCCAGTCTATTACTTTTAGATGAGCCCACAAACTATTTGGACATTGTTTCTATTCGTTGGTTAGAGCGATTTTTAAGAACATGGGAAAATGAATTTATCCTTATCACCCATGATCGAAATTTTATGGATACGGTTTGCACACATACCATGGGGATATTGAGAAAAAAGCTTAAGAAAATTGAAGGCCCCACAGCCAAGTGGTACATACAAACAGCTGAAGAAGATGAAATCTACGAAAAAACAAGATTAAATGAGCAATCTAAACGCGCCCAAACCGAACGTTTTATCGAACGCTTCCGAGCCACAGCAAGTAAAGCCAAAGCCGTACAAAGTAGAGTAAAGTTACTCGACAAAAAAGGCGTGAATGAAAAGCTCTCCGCAGAGAATGATTTAAGTTTTCGCTTTAAAGATTCTCATTTTCAAGGCCAACGCTTTCAAGTGGTCTCCAATTTAAAATTTGGTTATGACCCGGATAACATCTTGATTGATCACATCAATTTAGAAATCCATCCTGGAGATCGAATTGCTGTGATAGGCCCCAATGGAAAGGGAAAGTCCACATTCCTATCTCTCTTATCAGGAGAGCTAGAGCCCCTTGGAGGAAGCATTGAGAATCATGAGAATACCAAAATTGGGTACTTTGGACAAACCAATGTCAACCGCATGAACTTTGATAACAATGTCTATGAAGAAATTGGCTCTGAAAATCCACATCTTGGCATCGGAGGAGCTAGGGCTATTTCTGGACTCATGATGTTTGAAGGAGATACTGCTCTTAAAAAAATAAAAGTTTTGAGTGGAGGAGAAAAAAGCAGAGTTTTACTAGGTAAGATTCTCGCCAGTCCTGTCGGCCTCTTGTTATTGGATGAACCTACCCATCACTTAGACATGCAATCTATTGAATCTCTTAAGTTAGCCTTAAATCAGTTTAAAGGAGCCGTTGTCATCGTCTCCCATGATGAACTCATTGTAAGTGAAACAGCTAATAAGCTTATTGTTTATGATGACAACAAATGTTTTGTTTTTGAAGGCACTTACCCCGACTTCTTAAAACGAGTGGGTTGGTCCTTTGAACGTAAAGAAGGCGTCGTTAAAATAAAAGAGCCCAATACCAACAAAAAGAAAAAAGGAAAGAATAAGTAACTTGAATAAATCTTGCCATTCCCTAATTCACGGGAATGGCAAAGTAACGTTTTAGAGCTTAATGAAAAGCTAAGACCGCCAAGACGATAATAGCTATGCCTAATAAGTTCATTATTCCACCCAATTTAGGAATAATAGCCATAGCAGGGCCTCCATTTGCCTTTTTTGCTTTTTTGATTTTCACTTGTAAAAATCCAAACACACCCAACAAAATAACAACCAAAGTTAATTTCGTGTGAAAGAAGGCTCCTCCCCGAGCAAAAACTCCTGGAACAGTTGCCAAAAGTCCAATTCCACTGAGAAGCAATAAAGCAAGACCCATACTACTTACTTTACTCATGATAAAAGCCCTTAGCATAAAGCGAGTTCTTTCTGTCGCTTCCATACCCTTTGTTCCTATTCCCAAAGCCATAAAAGCAAATCCAACCCCTACTGCCATGGCCAAGCCAATCATATGTATGATCAATAACCCATCTTGCATTATCATCCCCTTTGTTAATTTGGCAAAGATAGGTTCCAATAGCAGGGAAAACTAGGGCAAAATCACTAATTCACCTTTTTGGATTCCACCAGCTACGGTAATCTAATTGTAAGGGCTGCCCCCCAAAAGGATGTCGTACGCTGAGCATTCCCGTTCCTGTTTCCCAAACCACCTTCTCTTTAACCTTTAATTGAAAAGGAGAAAAAGTCTCAACTTCTATTAAGGAAAATTTTTGCCCAGTATACACTTTTCCCTTTTGCTTTATCCCCTCTCTATCCAACACTTTTTTGATGCCCCTATTTTTGGGGTAATATCTTGGATTCAGTGCAAGTAACTCACCAGACCAAAGAGGGTAATAATACTTCATGGCTAAACTCTTATCTAAAGATTGAATTTTATTTTTTATTTCAATCAGAGACTTTACCCAAGAGGTATCTAAAACCTCATAAGTACCCCTTGTATATTTTTGACTCTTTCTTTTCCACCAAGAATTAAGGCCATGAAGCCTCCCTTGAATCACATATACCCCACGAGAAGAATAATCCAATAATCGATAATCTATCCTTCCCCATGTAAAAGACAGTTGTGTTTTTGCTTTTTTATCTTGAGGGATAGAATGAGGCCACTCTTTACTATTGTATTCTAAAGAAGGTGCATACCCATAAATAAAGTTTTTGTATTGAGCAAGGTTATTTCCCTTCCAATGGCTCCCCTTAAAGGTCATCAAAAAAAGAGTAGTGTCCTGAAGAGTAGGTGCAATAAATACAGAGCTACTCTGAGCAATAACATCGTAAACCCAAGGGATATCTCGGAAAAAGGAATGAGCAAAAGCAATAGGAAAGTTTGCCCCCCCATAAAATTGATAATCTCCCCCTGAAGTAAGCATAAACCGTGGGCTTGTGAAGTAGACTTCACGAGAACTAGATAGGCTTCCTGAAACCTTATACCCTGTTTGCATTTTAGCGAGGTAACTCCCTTTTGGCTTTTGCATGTAATACAAAATAACAGGAGGAACTCGATATTTAAGTAAACAAGAAAATAGGCCAATAGAAGACTGTGACCTCCACTCCTTCCACATCGCTAATGTTTTATTAAAATCCCACCAAGGAAACTCCCCTGACTGTACTGAAAAAAAGCTTAAGGTTCCCTCTCTAAACCAAGACTTCTCTTCCTTAAACGTTTTTGCATTTCTCCTAAAAGGACCAAACCTAAGAGAAGAATGACTTTGAAAAGCAAACTTAAGAGAGGCATAATCCAATACTAAACCTGCTCCTTTTGCCACCACACTGTCCTGAGAAAAGCTGTACAGATTGTTTAATGCATGTAAGGTAAACCTTTGGTAAATTCTTGCATTAAATTCAAAAAAGCCTTTTTTTAAGACTTGTTGCATTTTTTTTAGCAATAAAATTCTCAAGCTTCCTTTTGAGTTGTTCAGTTCCACTCCCTTTTGAATCAAGTTATTTTTTAAACTCTCTAAAGCAGGAAGTTGCCTTTTGTTCTCCCACAAAAATTGATTGGTTAAATAACGAGCCACTTCTATCATAAAAACATGATTTTCCGTTTCAGGAAATTC
>CAZLBO010000301.1:0-3653 GCA_964557725.1 uncultured Bifidobacteriales bacterium
AAAAACTCAATAAATGGTTCCAATTAGGGGGACATTCCGATGGCAACCCCAACATCCTTCAAGTCGCTCTACAGGAAGCAAAAGAAGAATCGGGGCTATCAGATATTCAAATTCTCTCCCCCAAAATCTTTGATATTGACATCCATCTTATTCCCCAAAGGAAAAAAGAAAAAGCACACCTTCACTACGATATTCGCTTTGCCTTACAAGCTCAGGGTAATCAACAATATGTAGTTAGCCCTGAATCGCATGATCTCGCTTGGGTAGAAATTGAAAGAATTTCACAGTACACACAAGAAGCCTCTCTCCTTCGAATGAAGAAGAAATGGGAAAAATTCTCTCAGCTTTTTAAATAGAGGAGAATTAAAGCCCTATTCCTTCTTTTTAAATATCGCCTTAATTCTCGCGTTGGCCGAAAGTGCAATTGTCGTTTGAGCTAATTTAGGATCAGCTATCACAGCACGTCCCGCAAGCAATTTCCATTCTACAAACTCAAAATCAGCTCTAGGAGTAGCCTTAATTTTTCTTTTCCAATTTTTAATGACTTCAATGCTTCCCCTAGGAAAGGTTCTGCCCCCTTGGGTAGAAAAAACAACCAACTCCATTATCTTTACTTTTTTAATGAATAAGGCTTTTACTAATACTGAATCCGAACGAGGAGTTAATTGCATTTTTTCCCTTCTTTTACCATTAATTGTCCCTTCACCAGACAGAATTCTCCAATTCCAAAACACCGCCGCTGCTTCTGGCTGCGCTTCAATAATAATAGAGTCCCCCTGAAAAACAGTATCGAGAAGTGGAGTCGCATTACCCAATCCCTGAACCTTAATTTTAACAATGCTTATCCTTCTATATACCGCCTTAACTGTTGCGGTATCATTCACACGTACTTTTGTACTTTTAGCTGTGGAATCAACAAAGCTCACATTTCCACTCACTTTACTCCAGTGATCAAACCCCCAGCCTATCGCAGGTACGGCTACAATTTCAACTAATCCTCCTACTTGGACTAAGCGACTTGTTGCAGGATTTGTACCTCCCTCCCCGCTGTGTGTTAAGCTAAGTAATGCTGGATTTTGCTTAAACTCTGCAATTATTTGTACTGAACTCTTTAAAGTAACTTTAGTAGAGCTGGCTTTAGCGTCTTCAATTTTTGCCTTGCCCGACTTTATTGTCCAACGCTTAAAAGTCCACCCTAAACGAGCAATGGCCTTAATATCTATAGCCGATTCAGGAGTCACTTCTGTTTCCCCCTCAGGAGTCGCCTCTCCTTCTCCTGAAGCCACCACAGTTAATCCGTATGTAAAGTTCGCCTTGATCACCGCATTTCCCGTTACCTCCAGCTTAGTTTTAGCGCTAGATGGGGTTTCAATTTTTGCCACACCGCTTTCAATACTCCACGATTGAAATTTAGCTAGTTTGTTTGGTGTCGCTTCTATTTTAAGAGTTTCTCCAAACGCTAACGTAGTTGTTCCTTCAGGCTTTACAGTCCCCCCCTTACTTTTAATAATTTTAATGGTAGCCTTTATTTGTTTAAAAACAGCTCTAATCGTAGCTGCCCCTGCTAAAGTCACTTTAGTCGTCATGCTATCTGCTTTTTCTAACACAGGGGTACCGCTTACGGCTTCCCACTTCTCAAAAGCCCAGCCCCTTGCAGGAACAGCTGAGATAACAGAAGCCTTATTCAATTCTACATTCGCAGTTAACGCAGGGGAGGTTGTTCCCTGCCCTTCTTTTGCTATTGTTAAAATAGTGGTATTCTTTGAAAAAATAGCTTGAATAGAAGCGACGCTACGCAAGGTAACCTGTGTTGTCGCACTGTAATCATCTACAAAGCTTACTTTTCCAGAAGTAACCTTCCAATGAGTAAACACCCAACCAGCCTCAGGCGTAGCCGTAACTTCAATACTTGTCCCAAATGAAACTGTTTGTGTATCCGTTGGAGTTGTAGAGCCATTTCCCACACGACTCACACTCAAACGTCCTTTGCCCGCTACAAATAATGCCTTTATCTCTGAGTCCTCATAAACCTCAACATTTGTAAAAGAACTGTATTGATTGCCCAACTTTGCTTTTCCGCTCACAACTTCCCAGCTTTCAAATAACCAGCCACTTTTTGCAACTGCTGAAATGGGAATAGGACGCCCTCCTAAAACAGATTTTACCCCTGTAGCAGGTTTTGTCTTTCCTGAACCTAATTGAGATATTTTTAGTTGTAAAAATTTCGGTCTAAACTTGACTCTTAAGGTTGTTGAATCGGAAAGAGTCACGGTGCTATTGGCTTTACTTGAATCACTCAATTGCGCTGTTCCAGAAACCACATTCCATTCACTAAATTTCCAACCAGGGTTTGCTGTCGCGGTAAGCGTTATAACCTCATTCACATTCACTAAAGTATCGCTACCTGGGCTTACCACTCCACTTCCTACCTTTTCAACGGAAAGTAAAGTTTGGCTAGGAATAAAAACAGCTTTAACCACCCCATCACTAACCGGCACCGCCTCCATCTGAGCATCACTACTATTAGAGATATTAACTTTACCTGTAACAACCATCCATTTCAAAAAGCTCCAGTTACTATCAGCTGTTGCCGTCAAAACAATTTTGCTACCTGATATCACAGAGGTATCAGAAGAAGGAGTAATTTGTCCCTTGCCCTCTTTCTCTATTTTAAGCTTTACTCTACTTAAACGAAATACAGCTTCAATCGCAGCACTTTTACTTACCTTTACCTTAGTGGTACTAGACAAGCTATCATCAAAAACAACTTTGCCACTCAACACCTTCCATTTTTCAAACTTCCAATTGGCATCAGGGGTCGCTTTAATTTCATAAAGTAAACTATCCACTACAGCAAAGGTGTCTTGAGGACTTGTTGTTCCATTTCCTGAATGGCCTAGTACTAATGTTCCTGTCGCCTTCTTAAATTTTGCTTTAAGAGAGCCATGGGTTCTTGTTGTAAAAGAAGTCGAGATAAAGGTTAAGTTCTCTATACTAACATCCCCCAAAAGAACCTCCCAACCAACAAAGGCCCACCCTTTATCTGGAGTTGCATTGAGCTCAATAGCGCTCCCAATTTTTACTTTAATCGTATCCTTCTCAACTCGACCCCCTGTCGTACTGGATATACTTATTGTGGCCAAATCCTGATTAAAAATACCTTCTATTACTGAGTGACTTGCTAATGAAACCTCTGTTTCCATAGAATCCACATTTACAAGAGAAGCCTCTCCACTCACCACACTCCAACCTGTAAAATTCCACCCACTATCAGCCAAAGCCTTAAGTAAAATAGGTTCATTATTAATTGAATAAACAGTATCAGAAGGAGTGACTGTCCCTCTACCAATAGAAGTAACAAACAAGGAATGCTGATTATTAAAAATAGCCTCTATACGAGAATTTTCTAACAAAACTATTTTAGTTGTTGCACTTTTAGCATCTTCAAACTGTACCCTTCCTGCAAGCACTTTCCACTCTAAAAATGTCCAAGTGGATTGAGAAGAAGCTTTAATCTCTAACGACTCGCCTGCTTTAACAGAAACAGAGTCAGCAGGTTCTACCCTTCCCACACTGTCAGTAGCAACTAATTGTAATGAAAAGTAATTCGCCTTAAAAGTAACCTTTAAATCAGATAACAAGGTAACTCCATT
>CAZLBO010000302.1:0-3651 GCA_964557725.1 uncultured Bifidobacteriales bacterium
GCTATTCCAAAGGTCTTAGGAGCGACAAGTAAAGCCAAGTTAAGTGAATTCAAACCTATATTAAAAGAAATCTATACCTTGCAAACAGCGTATCAAACAGAGCAAGGGGTGTTTAGTGATTCAGCTTTGCATATAGGCTTTGCAACACCCTCAGGCAAAACACGTTTTGATTATGGAGTATCTAAAACCGTTACTGCAATTGGAACGGCAAAAACAACAGAAGCGATTGGTGAAGTTGAACTAGGCAAAACAGCCTCTATTGATGAGAACGGGATTCTAGGATCAACAGATCCTAAATTAGCAGGTATTGCCACAATCAAAAAACTTTAAAAAGTATACTTACTTATAAAAAAAGGCTCTTCCCTTGTCGGAAGGGCTTTTTTTGTAGGTATTTTTGTGCTTAATAGGTCTGAATCGTCCCTGTCCCCATTTGGTGCCAGGGACGCACGGTGCCAGGGACGGCTGGTGCCAGGAACCAATTAAACCCTTTTTTAGTACATTTCTGCCCCTATGTCCAAAAAAACCAAAATTATTATCACAATGGGTGACTCTTCAGGAGTTGGGCCAGAAGTTATTCTCAAGTCTCTCAAAGAAGTTCCTGATGATATTCTCGAAAATTCATTACTTTTTGGAGAAAGCTGGGTAATGCATGAGGCTCTTCAACAACTACAAACTAATGAAGAGTCATCCAGCGACCTTGCCCATAAATTAAATCAGCTTCAAATCATTGATTTTAACCTTTTAAAAAAAGGGGACTTTAAGCAAGGAAGGCTCTCTAAAAAATGTGGTCACGCAGCTTTTGAGTATTTTACTCAGGCCATTCAATGGTGTAAAGAGGGAAAAGCAGATGCCATTGTCACTGCTCCTATCAACAAAGAGGCCATTAACCTCGCAGGGCATACTTTTTTAGGGCATACAGATATTTTAGAAAAGGTTTTAAAAACCCCTACGCTAATGACTCTCTTCCATCATCAACTTATTGTCGCCCATGTCACCGATCACATTCCTCTTAGTCAAGTGATTCAAAACATCACTCCTCAACGATTAAGCTATGTGATTGAACTCACGACTCACGCTGCACGCTCTCTTTTAGGTCGAGAGCCACGAGTGGCTGTGGCAGGTATTAACCCACACGCAGGAGAAAATGGAATTTTGGGGAAAGAAGAAATAACAACGATTATTCCTACTCTAAAGGCTTTAGAAAAAAAAGGCTTCCCCACTATTGGCCCTCTCCCTGGGGATACTATTTTTTACGAGGCCCTTAAAGGAAATTACGATGTGGTGATTGCCATGTATCACGATCAAGGGTTTGGGCCGATGAAAACGGTAGGGTTTTCTGATGGAGTTAATTGTACCTTGGGGCTTCCCTTTACTCGTACTTCACCTGATCATGGAACAGCTTTTAATATTGTGGGTAAAGGCATTGCCGATTCCAGGTCATTCCTAAACGCCTGGCTTCTCGCTTCTAAATTGCGACGCTGAGCATCATCTTCTGCGTTTCCTTCCTCCTCGAGTACCAAAGTACACTTCGGAGGAAGGGGCCTTGAATCTAATACTCAGCGACGCAATTTATTCTGACTTAAGAGGGGAGATTTGAGAGTTCAAGTACACTTCGGAGGAAGCATTTTGGTTTTGATGAGTTGACATGCGCTGGCGATATTAGGAGCGCTGTATATGGCGGATCCGACAACGGCTACATCGGCGCCGGCGGTGATAATTTCTTGAATGTTTTGCTCGCTGATTCCGCCGTCCACCTGAATGCGGATTTCTTTGCCTGTTTCTTCTATCTTCTTTCTTAAGGCTGATATTTTTTCAAAGGTGTAAGGGATAAATTTCTGCCCTCCAAAGCCGGGATTAACAGACATGATCAACACCATATCTAATTGGGGTAAGATATAATCTAAGACACTCAAGGGAGTTGCTGGGTTGAGGGTTACCCCTGCATGACAGCCTAAACCTTTAATTTGTTTAACCACCGCATCTAAGTGAGAGGTTGCTTCGACGTGAACATTAATATTTTGAACTCCTGCCTTAGCATAAACCTCAATGTACTTTTCTGGGTTCTCAATCATCAAGTGAGCATCGAGATAAAGGTTTGTAGACTTTCTTATTGCCTCTACAATTAAAGGGCCAAAAGTCATATTAGGTACAAAATGACCATCCATAATATCTAAATGAATCCAATCTGCTCCATTCTCTTCCACTATTTTCAGTTGAGACTGGATGTTTGAAAAATCAGCATTTAATACACTAGGGGCTAGTAAGGGTTCTAAACTCATGGGAGCCTTTCGTTAATCGTTTTCTTCTGATGAAAGTAATAAAAGTCACTCAACCTGTGAAAAAATCACGCCGACTTTTAGATAAAATAACCAAGTACTCCTCTATTAGCTCTTCTGAAAGACCATATAAACTCGAACCTAATTCCGTAAATTTTTCCCGAGTAATTTTTATTAGCTCACTTCCCTCACGAGTGCGAGTGACAAAGGAGTTCTTTTGCAAATAATACTGTACCCCTTTTTCCACTTTATTAAGTACAGGGTAATCCATCATCTGAAGAAAAAAGGTGTCCTTCCAATACTTCACAAATTCTTTTTCATTGAGTGGAGTTTTGCGAAAATCAAACCTAAACTTCTTTTCTTGACCACTTCCATTCTGACTCTCACCTGACGTATACATTCGCCAATAATCTTGGCTAAAATCTTCTAAATAAACATCATTTGGTTCATTATAGGTATGAGTTATCAATCCGCCAGAAGGAAGCAACAATGGTTTATAAATCATGTATCCTGGGTCTAACAAATACTGATACCCCTCCCATGCAATCAGTAAGCCACAATGTATCCCCTTCATTTTATACTTATCACCCAAAAGAAACTCTGAGGAAAAACCCTTTTGAAAAAGAAGTTCTTTTAAATAAAAGGTCAATGCATAACAAGTGCCCCCTGCACCCACTTCCTGTGACTTTCTGTACATTTTTTCGGGAGTGTCTAGGGCATGAAATAAATCATCGTGCTTATGAAAGGCTACAATTTTACTGAGATTTTCATAGGGAATGCGTGAGACCTCTGCTAATACTTGTTCTACTTCGTGAACAAAAGATTTTGAGGTATGTTGATTCATAGGGAATAAAATTAACCCCTAAAACTTTAATCCACAACTAAAAGCAAACTATTCTTCTTCATCCTTGCTCTCAGCTTCCTGACTAACTAGTTCTATATGTTTTTTTAACAATGCTTCTGATTTATAAATCCCAAAAACATTATAAAAACCCGAATGCTTAAATATTTTCTCAAGGGTTGGTGAGGGGTTTAACAAGTAAACCGATCCACTTTTTTCTTTAAACAGTCGATAAAGGTTAATTAAAACCCCTAAAGCCATCGAGTCCATATAATCCACTGCTTTTAAATCAATCACAATACTTTCATCACTATGAATATCCATATGATCATTAATATAAGAGGAAAGTTCATTGACCCTATCCAAACCGAACTCTCCCCTTAAGGAAAGAACAATAGCCCAATCTTTTTTTTCAATCAACCAATTTTCATTCATACTCATACTGACACCTTAGATGAAGGTTAAATTATATACTTTTTTGCTCTGCAGGCGTTGGCCCTGATTCTATCATTTGTTCGGAGACAATAAGATGCC
>CAZLBO010000303.1:0-3644 GCA_964557725.1 uncultured Bifidobacteriales bacterium
TTAAATCCATTAAGTTCCATTTATCATGCACATAATATGGCGAAGTACTTAAGTCTCTTTTTCCATATAAACTTCCAATATGCTTACCCCCTCCTTTTTCTCCTGGAGGCCCTCCAAATAAACCACGGACGGCTGTAGAGGCAGTGTCATACTGAGGACTATATCCAAAGGTAGTTTGGCCATTAGTTGTCCTCGTTTTCCACTTAAAATCAAGAGGATATAATGTGTTTTCAGGCCCCATTGACTCAGCATATAAACCCGATTTTGGCTGATCAAAGGCACCCGCAATAAAAAGTACTAAGCCCATATTTCCTATTCGACCTTGAAATTCTACACTAAATGGTAAATTTGTATTTTTGAACACACTAGGAATAGTTAAATCTGCATGATATAATATTCCTGAGTTATTTCTTATTGTATTATTATCGAACTTTATTTGTGCCCTTAATTCAAAGCGAGAATAATTATTCTTTGTACCTAAATACCCATTCCCTCCTGTACTTTTAAAAATACCGGGGTTATTCCCCTCTACTTTAAATCGATTTCCCTTTTGCATCCATCCTGTATCATTAGGAAACAAAGGCCGCCAACCAGAATCTCTTTGAGCAGCCGAAAGGGTAGTAGGTGTAAGCAACTGAAGGTTTGCTGTATCAATAATATCATTATACAACTGTGCCTGAAGCAAACCAATACCCAAACAAACTGTCAGAAATATTTTTTTTAATCCTATAACCACTGTAATCCCCCTCTTTCAACAAATTCTTAATAAAGTAACACTTTTTCTGTAAACTTATGCTTCTTCGAATAGACCCGAAGTAGATACATTCCTTTGACATTCGTTCTAAACAAATAGTTTGAGGAACTCTCAATTGCCAAATCCACCTCTTGAATTAATTTTCCACTAAGTTCAAGAAGCTGTAGATTCACGTCTTCCAATTCATTGAACTTTAAATTAATCCCTGCTTTGTCTATTAGTAAAGAACCCCAAACTTTGCCTAAATTATTAGACTTGCCTTTTTCAATTGAAACATCAATTAATGTTTTACACCGTGTAGAGTCGTGAGTCATAAACTCGGAATAATATTCTTCATAGCCAGAGTTTTTACACCCACTAGCTAAATCAAGGAGTTTAACGCCTCGGATCCGAACTTGCCCTCCATGATCAATTTGAAAGCCAAAATAGCCTGTATCACGATAAGGGTTACTGTGCTTACACGCACTTTCACTACTAGCAACAACGGTATAGCATGGTCGTGTAAAAGCCTTACTAGTATCATCTACAGTGCCTGGCACTACTATTCTTCCACTGATAATATCTTTAAACTCTTTTCCATTTCCATCGTATTGCCCCACTAATTTACCTTGATGATATTGATAAATGCTATCCCCTCTGCCTATCACTTTACCTGTATTCCATTTACCTGAGGCCCATGTTTCATATTCTTCTACATAGGGGACGTATACATCATAAATAGCACCTGATACATTCGTTCGATAAGGATTGGCTTTTGTTAAATCATCTAATAATTGAAATTCAGAAGTGTTTGCCCCCATCACCTTAGTTAATACATCTGCTCGATAAAAAAAACCACTATTGCTACTTATTCGATACTGAAAGGTAATTTCAAAATGGCTATACTTTTTTTTAGTCCTTATATCATCGCCTTTTGCATTTGATATTTTTCCAAAAAAATTACCCTTACCATCATCCGAGCTATCCACAATAATATTACCTGGCAATACATCAATCGTTTTATTCCCTTTTTTATAGCTTGTCCAATGAGACTTTACACTTTCTAGCGTGCCATCAAATAGTGTCGTATATCCTATTTTCTTTTCTTTATCCGTTAAAGCATTAACCCCTTGTCCTACCGTTAAATTAACACAAAGAAGAAAAAGGACTAAGGCTATCCCATTAACCCTTCTTCCTTTATGACTAACATCTAATTTCATTTTTGAAAAGAAAAGACCCTTCATTACCGACCTTCTTCAATAAAATAAATTTTATTTTTATTCAATTTAACAGCCTCTTTACCTCTTATTTTATAAAGCAAGTTTCCTTTAATATCGTAAAGATTTGACTCCTTTAAATAAGAGGGCAATTGATAACTGGACACACCTTGCAAACGCTTTTTTTGATGTAAGTATTGTACCGTTCGATTATGAATGGAAGTAACATAAGTGCTAGTATCCAATCCTCCTGCCATTAGAATCCATTTTCCAATTATTGCAACAGAATTCTTGCTTAAGTAACCGCCCTCTAATGGCATACGAGATCCCATATCAATTTTTTTATTTACATTCCCTTTTTCAGGAAATATCAAGTCATCACTATTAGGTGTATAGGCTACTTTTAAATAAAGCATACTGCTATCTAGTTTGCCTGGTGCAAAAAAGAGCACTGGTTTAAAGTTGCTATTTTCATAATACCTACTACTTTCTGTTCCTTCCATCCCTAAGGCATATTTAGTAGAATCAAAAAACTCGACACCCTCTCCGCCTTCAAAATGGCAATTACAAGTGGCCACAAAAATTGGCCTAACCTTTGTATTATAATAGGTAACTGGGTCATCTTGTGCCCATGTATTAGCGATGGAAATTACACTTGCTAATACAAGTAACTTTATTTTTTTCATTCTCTTGTCCCTTTTTACTGTCTCATTCTAAACATCTTAAAATGGCATTTCCTTCTTCTAAATTTATTTCTTAAACTCTATTTCCGAAGGTCATTTGCCAAACTTTATCTTAATTAGTCAAAATAACAAAAAAAAAGGCCATCATTAATCAATGACAGCCTGTTTTTTAGAAATTAGATGAAATTATTGAATAAAAACTTTTTCTCTGATATTAACACCAGATTCTGTTTTCAAATTCAAGACATAAAGCCCACTGACTACTGGCGTGCTTATCTTGTATTCAGTCGCATTTTTCAAGCTTTTAGAATGTAGCACTTGACCATTTAGGTTAAGAAGGCTGACTTCATAGTTCCCTTTTGCAACAAACTGAATCAGCAAATCATTTGAATTACGAACAACTTGTCCCCAGTTTACTTTATCGCCTTGTTTGGCTTTTGAGATAGAAACCCCTTTACAACGACTTTGGTCATTTTCCATGAAATCCTTGTGATAGTTTTCATCAGTACTATCCATACAACCCTTAGTGAGGTCAAGAAGTTTGAAACCTCTATACCGTTGTTCACCACCATAACTAGTTTGCAAGCCCAAATACCCCTCTGAACGATAGTCATTTCCATGATCACAGTCACCTACTGTTTCGGCAACAACAGTATAACAAGGCTTACTAGCCCATTTACTTTTGTGCGATGTTCCTGGCACATTCATTTTTCCGCTTACGATATCTCGAAACTCCTTACTATCCCCATCATATATTCCTACTAGCGTATTTAAGTGATAATGATAAACACTATCACCTTTAGCAATAACTTTTACCTGATTCCATTTTTTAGAATTAAAAGTATTATATGCATCTGAAAAAGGTACATATACATCGTAAATAGAACCCGAACGGTTTGTATTATACGCATTAACAGCCGATAGTTTATTCAATAATGCATACTCAACTGTATTATTAAACATTCTATCTGTCATCAAAGCCCCACGAATAAAAAAGCCACTATTATCCGA
>CAZLBO010000304.1:0-1054 GCA_964557725.1 uncultured Bifidobacteriales bacterium
AGTGTTTGTATGTTTAAAGAAAAAGTTAAGGATTTTGTTAATAAAAATATTTTTAAAAAAGGGTTAGATGTTGAATAATACATTTTTAAAAGTTACCCGTTATATGAGTATATACGGGCCATTACGCACTTTTATAAAAGTGATAGCAACAAAAAGATGGAAGATTTTCCTTCCTAATTTCCACAAAGATCGATTTATTAGCGTTGTGGGATGCGGACAATTCTCTTGTTCAACTATTGCGTATTTTTTGTATTTCAAAAAAAAGGGGCAGTTTGAAGGTTGTTATGATATTGATTATCAAAAATCAAAATCTTTTGGTCGATTGTATGGATTTAGAAATATTTATCGAGATTTTAATTCACTAATTGATACAGGTAAAACTAAACTTCTTTATATTGCCTCTAACCATTCTACACATACGGAATATGCGGTTAGTGCTTTAGCAAAAGATATTAATGTTTATATTGAAAAACCTATTGCTGTGAATTTTGACCAATATGACAAACTTATGAATGCTATAGATGAGTCAAATGCAAATGTATATGTAGGATACAACCGGCCTCATTCTAAGGCTGTTAAATATCTTTCATCTAAAATTAAGGGGAGTAATCACCCGATATCTTTAAACTGTTTTATTTCTGGTCATAAAATCAAAAAAGACCATTGGTATAGAAATCCTTCAGAAGGTACTCGTGTTTGTGGAAATCTAGGACATTGGATTGATTTAGCTATTCACTTGTTTAATCAAAGAGGAGTGATTCCGAGTTATTATACTATTCAAGTGACATACTCGGATTTAGAGGAGTCTGATGATAATATTTCTATAGGAATTAGTACTGATAAAAATGATGTTGTTTCAATTTTTTTAACTTCTAGATCAGAACCATTTGAGGGTATCAATGAAACGATAAATTTCCAATGTGATACACTCACAGCTAAAATAGATGACTTCAGAAGGATGACCGTTTGGAATAACGAAAAGCTTAAAAAATTTCGATACTGGCCAAAAGATGTTGGTCATAAGAGTGCGGTATTACAACCTTTTCAAGCGGAC
>CAZLBO010000304.1:1064-3640 GCA_964557725.1 uncultured Bifidobacteriales bacterium
TGTTCTACATTTATTATGCTAAAAATAAGGGAAATGGTGGTTTCAGCTACCACTAAAGCTGAAATTGAATATAAATATTAAAATAGATAAAGGGATATATCCCATTGTAGTTGGAAGCTCTAAAGATAATGGCAAATGTATAGCGATAAAGCTGTCAATATCAAAAAAAGGTGGCCATTGGCAGGCCACTAACAAATAAGCAAAAAACAAAAAAACAAATTATGAAACAAATACTCCAAAACATCGCCAATGGCGAAACACAGTTAGTAGAAGTCCCTTGCCCACAAACTAAAAAGGGGCAACTTTTAATCTCCACTACAAAATCATTAGTCTCCGTAGGTACGGAGCGAATGCTGATTGATTTTGGGAAATCAAGTTGGATACAAAAGGCAAGGTCTCAGCCAGATAAAGTAAAAATGGTATTAGGCAAAATAAAAACAGATGGCCTCAAACCCACTATTGATGCCGTACGTTCTAAACTCGATCAACCACTTCCCCTTGGCTATTGTAATGTGGGTATTGTACAAGACAACGGAAACACCGCATTCAAAGTGGGCTCTCGAGTGGTGTCCAATGGGAATCATGCAGAAGTTGTTCGAGTTCCTCAAAACTTATGTGCAGTCATACCTGAAAGCGTAGATGATGAAAGCGCAGCCTTTACAGTACTAGCCGCTATTGCCATGCAAGGGGTGAGAATAGCGAATCCTACAATTGGTGAATGTGTAGTTGTAACAGGACTTGGGTTGATAGGTCTTATAACCGTTCAAATTCTCAAAGCAAATGGTTGTCGTGTATTAGGAGTGGATTTCGATTCTTCAAAATGTGCCATGGCTCGTGAATTTGGTGCTGAAATTGTTGACCTCTCAAAAGGTGAAGAGCCTATAGCAAAAGCCAATGCATTCTCTCGGGGGCAAGGGGTGGACGCTGTTATCATTACCGCTTCCACAAAAAGCAATGACCCTGTTAGCAATGGGGCAAACATGTGCAGAAAACGAGGACGAATTATTTTAGTAGGTGTAGTAGGATTAGAACTCTCCCGTGCCGACTTTTATAAAAAAGAAATTTCTTTTCAAGTCTCCTGTTCCTATGGCCCTGGGAGATATGATACAGAATATGAAGAAAATGGACATGATTACCCCATTGGGTTTGTTCGCTGGACAGAACAACGGAACTTTGAAGCCGTACTTGATTTAATGGCAGCAGGGGCTTTAAATATGAAACCCTTGATTAACCATCGGTTTGAAATTAATGATGCCGTTAATGCTTACAAGTGTTTAGACGATCGATCATCATTAGGGATTCTTTTAAATTACCCTGCAAATGCCGAAGAACTATTAAATAAAAAATTGGTGAATATTCGATCAGTAGAAGGTTATCACGCACAAGATGCCGTATGTGGTTTTATAGGTGGGGGAAACTATGCCTCTCGTGTACTTATTCCTGCCTTTAAAAATGCAGGGGCAAAACTGGATACCTTACTCACCAGTAGTGGTGTAAGTGCAGTCCATCATGGAAAGAAAAATGACTTTGCAAATGCTTCTACCGATGTATCACAATTGCTTAATAATAAAGCCGTGAATACAGTAGTGATAGCCACCCAGCATAACTTACATGCAGAACAAGTAATAGCAGGGATTGAGGCAGAGAAAAATGTATTTGTAGAAAAACCCCTCGCACTCACTCATGATGAATTAGATAAGATTGAATCGGCATACCATAAAAAAGAGGGAAAGATTCGAGTGATGGTGGGTTATAATCGTCGCTTTGCTCCCCATGTAATAAAAATGAAATCTTTATTAGCAAATAGTCCAGAACCTAAAGCCTTTATCATGACCATGAATGCAGGGGCTATCCCCAGTGATCACTGGACGCAAAATCCAGAAGTAGGGGGCGGTCGTATTATTGGAGAAGCTTGTCATTATATTGACCTGATGCGTTTTTTAGCAGGAAGTGAAATTACAAACTTCACAGCTACTTGTATGAGTAAGGCCGATGGAATAGAAGTAACAGAAGACAAAGCCTCCATCACCTTAAATTTTAAGGATGGATCTTTTGGAACCATTAATTACTTAGCAAATGGCGGTAAAGCATTTCCTAAAGAACGCATTGAAGTTTTTGCTAATAATGGCGTTTTGCAATTAGATAACTTCAGAAAACTGGTAGGGTTTGATTGGAAGGGTTTTAGTAAAGAGAAGTTAATGACTCAAGATAAAGGCCAGTCAAATTGTACTCGTGCCTTTATTGATTCCATTCAATCGGGTAAAGAATCTCCCATTCCTTTTTCAGAAATAATGGAAGTCGCCCGTTATTCCGTTGATATAGCGAATTCATTAAGGGTGTGATGGTTTTATTCAATCCATCTTCTGTAGAGGTGGTTTTAGGGTGATTTTAGTCAAGTCAGCATTAAATATCAGCCTATTATTAATTTTAATGGCATTATAGGCTAATATTAATGTATATTATAGCCTATAATTAGTTACAAGGTGTTTTAAGGCTTAAAATGTTTATTGGTAGAAAAAAAGAAATAGCTCGATTAAAAGAGGTTTTAGGAGAAAAAGTCCCAAAAATTGCTGTAA
>CAZLBO010000305.1:0-3620 GCA_964557725.1 uncultured Bifidobacteriales bacterium
TATATATGTTTTTTTGAAGGGGATAGGTGTTGAAATAGAGAAGTCTGTAATTACAATTCCATGGGTTAAAAAGTTTCCTTTAGAGACGGTCGGCAGGTTTAAGTTTGAGAGGAGCCAGTCAATCAGTTCAATGTTATTGATGGGAGTAGGGGTTGTACCTTTAACAGAGAATAGGTCTCTTTCTTTTAACAAATTGATTTTTTCAAGAAATGCATTTTGACTATATTTTTCATCGGGTATTTCAGTGGGAACTTTAAACCATGTTTCTATTAATTGCTGAATCCATTCTGCGGCTTGAGTCCAGTTTCTTTTTTCTTTTGTTAGATGTTCAAGATCATGGTATAAGCCCTCTACCGTAAGGATAAATTGCTCCAAGGCTTCTGTGTCCTCACTATCAAGCCCTGTATAGGGAAGGTAAGGTGAGTGAGAGGAAGGTAGATCTGTTTTTGAGAGAGTGATTTGGCCTAAAAGTAATCTTTTAAGTCCGTGTATCCATGTATGAAGATCCGTGCCCTGTTTATCTTCTTGTTGCTTTTGAGTGAGGTTGTAATATTGATAGATATTGAGTTCTTCTGTCCACTCTTTCCATTGTTTGATGATGTCTTCATTTATCTCAAAACCAGGATAGAAAAAGGGGTGACTTACGAATTCAAAAAAATCTTTTCGAGAGAAGTGACCTTGAGAAAGGTGAAGTAACTTTGAAAACCCATTGCAGAAAACACTTTCTCCTTTACTGCCTGTGCTTAAGGAATAAGGGAGGTAGCCTGGTTGATGGGGGGCTTGTTCGTCAAAGACTTCTTGAATTCCTGCACGGTAGAGGTTCCAGTCGGGTACTTTGATAATAATTTCATGGAGCTTAAGTTGTCGATCCTCTTTTAAACTGGCGAGAATAGAATTGTGAACTTGTTTGATTTCTCTTTGTATACTAGGGGCTTCCCAAATAGATAAACTCGGATCTTGTTTTTTGAGAGAGAGAGGGGAGGTGCTATCTGCTCTTGTAAGTAAATTGTCTTGAAGTTGATGGAGGAGAGTGGGGTGAGACAATTGAGTGTTTTTAACATTGAGAGACAGGTTGTCGTGATAGTTGGTTGTTGCATACCAAAGCTCAATGCTTTCTTTGCCTGCTTGTCCCCAATATTGAAGGAGTTGATTGTCGGGGAGGGCTTCTATTTTGTTTTGTTTGTCCCTTTTAAGCTGTCTTTTTGATTTGACATCCTCCCAATATTCTAAGCAGGGGTTGAGTAGGTAGACGTGAAAAGTCCATTGTGGGGATAATTTATTGAGTGCTAGCCTTTGGAATGGAGTGATTTCTGTTAAAGCAAACAGATGTCCAACCTGAGGGGGAGCAGAATCAAGGAAGGAGTCTCCTAATTTTTCATATAATTGAGGCAAGGTAAAATAATCTATTTCTTTGTTTTGACTCAGTGTTGCGATAGGGCCTTGCTTGTGAAAGACTAAATCGTAGAGTTCTCTCTGCCAACTTTCTGTTTCTGATTGTTCGTGGGAGGGTTCTTGGAGATCTTTAGAAAAATAATTGGCTTTGGGCCAATAGCCTCTTAAACCTTTATGTTGGGGTAAGTTGTTTGGTCTTGATTCTTCATATTTTAACAGAAGGCTTCCTAAGCGGTGGCAAAAGCTTATTCTTCGAGAGGGAGGAATATTCTCCCCTATGAGATATTTCTTTAAGCTATGGAGAGAATCTGCAGAGGAATGGTCTTCAATCGTACCAATGACTTCTAGCAAACTATTTTGCAAAAGTGGGAGAGTGATGCGGCATACCTCTCGCTTGTATTGCTTTTTATAGATTTTTGCTCCTTCGTTCCATAAAAAAGCATCGGGAAAAGGACATTGTAAATTAGCCACCACTCCTAATTGATCGGTTAATCGAAGTTTGACCCATTTGGCCATTTCTTGATTAGGAACAATAAGGGGAGGGGGAGTAAGAGGATCTGTCTCATTTTCCGTCAAAGTTTTTTTAAGAACGGTTAGGAGTTCCTCGGTGTGGTTCGAAAAGGTAAGTTGAAAAGCCATTTCGCAAAAATACGAAAATTTACAAGTATTGGCTCAATATAGATGAGGTTTCGACGGGGGAGGAGAGTCAATTTGTCACTTTACTGGGGGAATTCATTTGTGTAAAAATATCACAAAAATTCTTATCTTTGTTGGCAAAATTATAATAGGAACAATTTATGTCAAACGCGTTAAATAAGTACAGCTCACGTATTACTCAACCCAAATCACAAGGAGCCTCTCAGGCCATGTTACATGGTGTAGGGCTTACCAAAGAGGATATGGATAAAGCCCAAGTGGGGATTTCGAGTATGTGGTACGAGGGCAATTCTTGTAATATGCATTTAAATGATTTGGCGGCGAATGTAAAAAAAGGGGTTGAGCAAGTCGATTTAGTTGGATTGCGTTTTAATACTATTGGAGTGAGCGATGGAATCTCTATGGGAACGGATGGAATGAGCTTTTCTCTCCAATCAAGAGACTTAATTGCCGACTCGATTGAAACCGTGATGAGTGCTCAGTGGTACGATGCAAATATCTCTATCCCTGGTTGTGATAAAAATATGCCTGGCTGTATCATTGCTATGGGTCGATTAAATAGACCTTCAATTATGGTTTATGGGGGAACCATTAAGCCTGGGTGCATTGGGGATAAGTACTTGATGTGGTTTCTGCTTTTCAGAGTTATGGAGAGTTTTTATCAAAAAAAATAACCGAAGAAGAACGTGCGGAGATTGTTGAGAAATCATGCCCTGGGGCAGGAGCTTGTGGGGGGATGTACACAGCAAATACTATGGCTTGTGCCATAGAAGCATTGGGTATGTCGTTGCCTTATAGTTCTTCAACTCCTGCAGAAGAGGGCGCTAAATTAGATGAATGTATTGAGGCAGGTAAAGCAATCAAGGTTTTATTAGAAAGAGATATTAAGCCACGGGATATTATGACCCGCCGAGCGTTTGAAAATGCGATGGTTATTGTCAGTGCACTAGGTGGATCCACCAATGCAGTTATACATTTAATTGCGATGGCAAAATCAGTTGATGTTCCTTTATCGTTAGAAGACTTTCAGAAAGTGAGCGATAGAATCCCTTTTATAGCGGACCTTAAACCTAGTGGTAAATATGTGATGGAAGATGTTTGTAAAATAGGTGGAACCCCTGCTATTTTAAAATACTTATTGAAAAAGGGCTTAATTGATGGTGATTGCTTAACTGTAACGGGAAAGACATTAGGCGAAAACTTAAAAGACCTTCCTGATTTAACTTCAGGACAGTCTGTTATTTTGCCTCTTGAAAACCCCATTAAAAAATCAGGTCATTTACAGATTTTAAAAGGAGATTTGGCTCCAGAAGGTTCTGTTGCAAAAATTACAGGAAAAGAGGGAGAAGTTTTTGAAGGGACAGCTATTTGTTTTGATGCCGAAGAAGAAATGCTTAAGGCTTTAGAAGAAGGGAAGATTAAAAAGGGACACGTTGTGATTATTCGCTATGAAGGTCCTAAAGGTGGCCCAGGAATGCCTGAAATGCTGACTCCCACCTCTGCCATAATGGGAGCAGGACTAGGGAAGGATGTGGCTTTATTAACAGATGGTCGTTTTTCAGGGGGATCCC
>CAZLBO010000306.1:0-3614 GCA_964557725.1 uncultured Bifidobacteriales bacterium
TTTTGTTTGGAAAAAAAATACTTAATCAAAAAACCATTCATTGATTCTTCTGTGGTCACCTTCGTTTGATTCCCTTTTTCCTCAAATCGCCAAACATGAATCGCTTTGATCCAAAGGGCTTTACCCACCCAAACCACTAAAGAACCCTTTTCAATAACCACAAAAGTCGAACGAATGGTCAACCCCGAAGGCCCCCATAAAAAATGATTACCCACGTCAAAGGAGCTTTTTAACTCTGACTTCGCTATTTCCGAGTTCCAATTCTTCCAATCATTGACCTGGCTAAACTTTGACCAAACATTTTCAATATGCGAATGAATCAATAGAGAAGAAGAACCCTGAATAGAGGCCTTTGGGTCAATAGAGACTCTTTTGGCTATTCTAATTTCTTTTTCTAGGGACATTTCCTCAAGGTATAAACTATCTCACTCAAAGTCATTCCGTTTTTCTTGGAAGAATCCTCTCGAAAGTGTTAGAATGAACTGAGATAGGTAAAGCTTATCGCCCATAAACGCTTAAACCAGAGTAAAACGTGACCCCATCAGAAAAAACCCGAATTTTAGTGATTGATAGTGAACCAGCCTTCCATCAATTAATTAAAACCGTTTTAAAACCGTTATTATCAGGGAAAACAGACTCCGCCCCTCAATACTCCTTTGATTTAAACATCCAACTTAGTTCTGCTTACCGAGGCAAAGACGGCATAGGAATGATTAAATCAAGTATTACCGAAGAAGCCCCTTACTCCATTGTTTTAGTGAGCGCTCGTCAAGCCGAAGAGTTAACAGGCATCGAAATCATTACCGAATTATGGAAGGCAGACCCTAAAATCCAAACTATTTTATGCACCTCCTATGAGCATTATTCACTTGAGAACATTCAAAACCAATTAGGACAAACCGACCGCTTCTTCTTATTAAAAAAGCCTATCGAATCGATTGAACTTTTTCATTTAATCCTCACTCTCGCTAAAAAATGGAGCCTCACGCAAAAAAATGAACAGGATCATTCCACAGGAGAACTTTTAAAGATATCCCTTTTAACCCATGAATTACAAACATCTATTTCTGAAATTCATCAGTCTATTGAATCATTGCTCACCTCCTCACTCACCTATATACAAAAAGACCACGCTCTTTCTATTGCACGCCAAGCGGAAGCCATTATTAGCCGAATGAACTTAGAATAAGCTAAATGCCTCCGTCCATCCCTTGTGATAAGAAGAAGCAGCTATTCTTTTCTTCTTTCAGAAAATAAATCCATTTTTATAAAGTTCTTCTCACAACTTTTCAAAGACTCTACTAAATTGTCTTTTAATAAAACCAAAAGAAGACCTTATGAAAATTATATACATGGGAACCCCAGAACTAGCACTCCCCTGCCTTGAAGCTATTCATCACAGCACTCAACACCAGGTTCTAGCAGTTGTCACCCAGCCCGACAGACCTAAGGGGAGAGGCCGAAAGCTTGTTTCTTCCCCCGTAAAAATAAAAGCACAAGAGTTTAAATTACCTGTTTTACAACCCGAAGATTTAAAGGATCCCGTTTTTTGCCAACAAATAAAAGAGTTACAAGCTGATATTCTTGTTGTGGTTGCTTTTTCTATTTTACCCGACGCTCTTTTAAAGGTTTGCCCCCATGGAGCCATTAACTTACACGCTTCTTTACTCCCTAAATTCAGAGGAGCAGCCCCCATTCAATGGGCTATCGCTCGGGGGGAAAAGGAAAGCGGTGTGACACTTTTTCAACTTGATCCAAAGATGGATCATGGAGTTATTTTAACGCAAAAGACACTCGCTATTGGAGAAAATGAAACTTCGGGAGAGTTTGGCCCACGACTTTTAGACATGGGAAAAGAAGCCATGCTTGAAACGCTCAATCAAATTGAATCGGGAACCACCCACCCTCTTGAACAGAATCATCATCAGGCTTCTTTTGCCCGAAAACTCAAAAAAGAAGACGGAAAGATAAACTGGACCCGCACAGCCCAAGAGATCCACAACCAAGTGCGAGCCTTTAACCCCTATCCTATGGGTTTTTCTACACTCAGCTTTAATCAGAAAAAAATACGCATCCGAAAAACTGAAAAAACAAATATAGTTGCTCAAACTCCAGGACGGATGACTTTGGAAAATGGAGAACCAGTGGTTGACTGCGGAGACTTTCAATTAAAACTATTAGAATTACAACCTGAAGGAAAGCCTCCCATGAGCGGAAAAGATTTTATTAATGGGTTACAAACAAAAACAAACTTATCTTTTGAATGAGAATAAAATCTATGGCTAACACAAAATTAATTCCCGGTTTACTATCAAGAGAAATTGCTTTTAATATTTTAGAAGAGCATTATAAAAAACAAACCTTTCTCAAGGATCTCTTTGCTCAATCCCTCTCTCGGATTCCTGAAAGAGAGATTGGACTTGTCCAGGAAATTATTTACGGGGTTGTTCGCTGGCAAGCCTTATTAGATTACAATATAAGTCTATACATCACTAAATCAGTTAAGGGAAATAGAACTAAAACGATTCTCCGACTCACCGCTTATCAAATCTTCTTTCTCTCGACCCCCGATTACGCCTCCCTTTCTATTGGTGTCGAGTTACTCAAAAAACATGGACACAGAAGCCTCGCTCAATTTGGCAATGCTCTTTTTAGAAAGCTGCAAAAAAATGGCTTAAAAAAAATGGAAGGAAATAAGTTAAAAGCCCTTGCCATCAATTACTCCCATCCCCTATGGCTGGTACAAAAATGGCACAAGGCGCTTCCCCCTGCACTCTTGCTTAACATGCTCAAGGCAAATAATACTCAACAATCCCATTGGGTGCGTCTCAATCAAGCGAAAGCCCCCCCTCTCACCATTCAAAATGAGATAGAGGGAGTAGAGGTTGAACAAGAAGCCACAGAGTCTTTTCCCTATTTCTTAGTTTCAAAGGGTATTTCAAGTCTTTTAAATTCTTCTTCATTTAAAAAAGGGCTACTTGCTCTGCAAAGTCCTTCCTCCTTTTTTGCCTGTCAGCTTCTCAATTGGAAGCCCAAAGAAAGCATACTAGATATGTGCGCAGCTCCTGGAGGGAAGTCTGCAAGGCTTATTGAGCAGTTTAAAGATAGTTCTTCTATAATTTGTGCCGATAGTTCTTTTAACCGTCTAAATAAAATCAAGGACACTCAGCAACGCTTAGGGCATACGCAACTTCTTCCTGTAGTAATGGATGGCAATCGCCCGGCTTTTAAAAAGACTTTTGATAAAATTTTTATCGATGCGCCCTGTAGTAATTTAGGCGTGATCAGAAGAAAACCAGAAATAAAATGGAGGCAAACCGAGCAGAGTATTCAGCAACTGATTAGCTTACAAAAAAAGCTACTCCAGTCTGCGGCTTCATTGACCCATTTAGGATCGGTTATTGTCTATGCCACTTGTAGCCCTGATAAAGAGGAAACCCAGAACGTGGTTCAATCTTTTTTAAAAGAGAACCCAGAGTGGCAACTAGAACCTGCCCAAAACTTTATCCCCAAAGAATACACGAAAGAAGATTATTTTTGGATTTACCCCGGAGAAACCACCTTCGACGGCTTTTTTGCGGCACGATTAGTGAGAAAAGCCACTTTAACATAAA
>CAZLBO010000307.1:0-3570 GCA_964557725.1 uncultured Bifidobacteriales bacterium
TGTTAATGGATTAGGGGGTTTACACCGAAATGGAAATGATACTCTTGTTCACCCCTATCAGGTTACCTTTTCAAAAGGAGAACAGGTGGCTTATGTTGAAGGAGAATGGGGAACGCTGTCAGGAAAGGTCTCCCCCCATTATGTAACAATTCATACAGATAAGCCTTATTATTTTCCCAAAGATAAATTTCAGTTTCAGGGGGTAATAAGATGGGATGAAGTGAATACCCATGTAAAGCATTTAAAAAAAGATTCTCTTTTAGTGGAAGTCGTGGATGGCAAAGGGGTGGTTGTATACTCTCATTCTTTAAGGCTAGATAAGTGGGGGCATTTTGGAGATTCCCTTTCTCTTCCATCAGATAGAGGGCGAGAGTATGAGTTGGTCGTCTATTGGTCTCCCTCTTTATCTAGTAGAGGCGAGCCATTGGCGAGACAAAAGATAGAAGTAAAGGGGTTTGTGGATAAAGAAAAGGCACTTGAAATTATACCCGTAGAAAACTGGATTAAACCCAATACATCCGCACAGTTTGTGATAGAAGAAGTGAAGGAGGTCGCAGGTTCTCCCATAGAAGTTGTGTATAGTAAAGTCAAAGGTTTTTTATCCTCCTCTCAAGAGGAAGTGATTCGTCGAGATACATTGATATTATCCCCTTTGGGAAAGATGGTGTTGGAGTATGAGTTAGAAGAGGGAAGTGAGCAGTATTCGTACTTTTTACAGGCACATAAAGTAGGTGAATCAAAAGAAACAGAGGTGAGGAGCCCCCCACTATGGGTGAGTGAGTATGATGTAAGGTGTGCTTTGATTTTTGATAAGTTTCAATTTTTTGAAAAAGAAAAAATGAAGGGCCACTTAAATTGTCAATCGTACAGATGAGAGGGATTAGAAAAACAAATAGTATATGTAGGTATTAAGAAAGAAGGACGAAAAGGAGACCAATACCAAGTGGAATTGGATAAACAGGGAAAGGGCTCTTTTATTATTACATCTCAGGGAAAGGGAAATTATGAAGTGGGTGTATACCAACAAGAAGGCTTTAAGCAAGAGTTAAGTTCTCAATCAATTGATGTCTATGACAAACTCACAGAGGGCTGGCCTGCTGATAGTGTACGTCTCCTTTTTGATAAAGAAGCTTATGGATGGGGAGATACCGCAGAAGTTTCTGTATTGTCTGGCAACGGAGGAAGCCGTTTACTTTTTTCCATAGAGGATTCAGGCTTAAAATGGGTGCGCGCCAGTAAGTTATGGAAGGGGGGAGCAACTCTCCAAGTACCTTTAGATGAAAAAGGACAAGGGCATCAGGCCTTTTCTTTGAGTTTTCCGAGTGAGGGGTCTCCCATAGAAAAAAAGTTCAAATTACCTTTTAAAATAAATCAAGGAAAGCCCCAAGTCACTCTGAATTATGGAACCCTTGAATTGGGTGACGAATTATTGGCTCAACTAGAGGTCTTTGATCAAAAGGGGCAGAGGGTTCCTGCGCAATACTCTGTTCGAATACTCCCTGCAACATGGTTGGATAGTCATCAGATAAGAGAAGATGAAGTATTGACTCCTGCCAATAAGGTTTTAGTTCCTGGCTCTTCTGTTCGCAGGAGTGGAAATTCTTTTACTCATTCGGCGGTCTCTCTTTTTACTTCGGGAAGGCTATCTTCTTCTTTTGAAGGGAACCACAGTAGAAAAATCCATCAATCTATTGAAAGTAAGCCTCAAAGAAGGAACCTTGCTTTTTCTCAAGAAATTGTAAAATCGGATATTGAGGGCGTTTCCATAAGAGAGACAGAAAAATCCTTTATATGGCAGACAGGTTTGTTTACCGATGATTCAGGAAGAGGAATAATTAAAGCCCCTGTACCTACGGTGACAAATGAGTGGGTTTTGATTGTGACAGGCAGTACTCAAAAGGGGGTTTTTGAGGTTCAGAAAAATCTAAAAATAAATGTTCCTTTGATGGCAAACATAAGGACGTTGCCTGCGATGTGGTTACAAGATGAAATGCAGGTTAAGACTCATGTGGAAAATAAAAATGCGAGTCAAATTCAGGTTACCGTAAATATAAAAGGAGTGAATGGAGACCAAAAGGTGTGGGATAGCTCGCTTGTGGTAGAACTTAAAGGGTATGAGAGTGTTGATTTGTCATGGCCCTTCCACGCTAAGCTTCTGGGTGAAAATAGTTTATACCTCACAGTGCAATGGGATTCCTTAATAATTAAGGATAGTGCTGTTGTTAATGTTAAGGGAGGGCAACATTCTAAAAAGCTTCAATCACAGTATGTGATAAGTGGATTAGCAGAGGGTAAGCAGAATTATCAGCAAATAAATTTTGATAGAGAAGGGGTTTTGCTTGTTAAAAAGAAGATTGAAATTGAATGTTATGGATCGGCTCTGCAATTAGGAGTTGTTGCCTTAAAAAAAATGAACATTGAGGTGGAGTCACTTGAAGATGTTATCAGTTTGTTTTTGGCTTATGATGGAGTCGTAGAGGCTTATCAAAAGGGAAAGGGGGGAGATTCTCTTGAAATCGCTCTCTTTAAATTGCAATGGAAAGAACTCGCAGGACGTTTGTTGGTGTTGTTAAGAAATCAGCAACATTTAGAGGGAGGGTACGGTTGGTCTTCTAAAGAATCAAAGGTGGAATGGAGTTATTATGCTTTGCTGGCTTATCATACAATCAAACAAAAATTACCTGAGCGTTGGTTGCCCCTTGACGAACAAAAATGGGAACAGGGAATAAAGTGGTGTGAGAGGGAGCTAGGGAAAAGCCAATTAAGTGATTATAAACGGATTTTATTATTGAGTTTGTTATGTAAACAAAAATCAAATCAGAAATACAAAAGAGCGGTGAAAGAACTCATAGATAAAAATTATCGTTTGTCCTCATCAGGTTTTATTCCTCTGTTAGAAATGACACATTTGTTAGGAATGCAAGAGGAACAAAAAGGACTTTTCTCTTTAATAGAGTCTCAACAAGTAAAAGCTGGGGGAGAAGCCTATTGGAATGGAGATTTACGTTTAGATTGGTTTTCCCAATCCGTAGAAGTTACCGCAGGGGCTTTGGCAATTTTAAACCGTTACTATTCTGATGACAAAGGATTCGAGTCTATCGTGGCTTATCTGGTAAGGAAACAGAAACAAGGAGGCTGGGGAAGTTTAAAAACAACCTCTCAAGTGATTAGAGCGCTTGCAGAATATTCTTCAAAAAGAGAAAGAAAGAACCCTTCTTTAACAGGAAAAATATTTTTTAATGGAAAAAAGGTGGAGGAGTTTAAAATTAAAGAAGATGCCGCTCTCTCCTCTCGAATAACATTTGAAATTCCTTTAGATAATGAGACGATTAAAAATAGAGTTGTTTTGGGGTTTAATGGCAAAGGACGACTTTATTATTCGGGTCAGTTGCAGGGGGTGGAAGAGGCTCTTTCGCAAAAGCAGGGGAATAAGCGACTTTCAGTTAATCGAACCTTTAAAAAATTAAAGTACCTCAAAAATAAAGAAGGAGGCTGGCGGGTAGAATCACAGGAGATAAACTCTTTAGAAGTAAAAGTTGGGGATCAAATAGAGGTGAGTTTACAAGTTCA